>DASUXE010000320.1:0-8935 GCA_036378075.1 Gammaproteobacteria bacterium | reverse complement strand
CCGGGAGCGACTGCTGATCATGGCGGTCATTCTGGTGCTGATTTTTGTGCTGTGGGACAGCCTGCTGATGCAGCCGCTGAACCTGCAACAGAAAACCGCCAACGAGCAGATCACCAACACCGAACAGCGCCTGCACAGTCTCAATGCGACGATCACATCGCTGGTAACAGCAAGTCAGCACGATCCCAATGCCGTGCTGCGTCAGCAGATCAGCACCGCCGCGCTGCAGACCGCCGCGCTCGACAAGCAGCTCGCCAGCGCCACGGTCGGGCTGATCAGTCCCGATCAGATGCCACAGATCCTGGAGACCGTGCTGGCAAAACAGAGCCGTCTGAAATTGCTCCAGGTACGCAGCCTGCCGGCAAGACCGTTGCTCAAGTTGCCGAAAGGCGAAACCTCAACCAGCAACGTGTATGCGCACGGTTTCGAATTGCAGTTCCAGGGCAGCTTCAGTGACACCCTCACCTATCTGCGCGCCTTGCGCACGCTGCCCTGGCATTTCTACTGGGACAGCCTGGACGTGAAGGTTGATCGCTACCCGCGCAATACGGTGACGCTGATCGTACACACGCTGGGGCTGCGGGAGGGTTGGATCGGTGTCTAAGCGCAGCGTTGTCCTGCTGATCATGTTGCTCACAACAGCAACCTTGGCGCATGCCGGCGACACGCTGCCGGACCCGATGCGGCCCGATGTCATCGCGCGCGAGCCGCATGGCACCAGCACAGTTCCGGGTTGGAATCTGAGTTCGATTCTGATTTCGACCGGCCGCCGGCAAGCTGTAATCAACGACCAGACCGTGGGGCCCGGCGATATGGTGAACGGCGCGCGAGTCCTGGAAATATCGGCCGGCGCCGTCACCCTGTCCCTGCGTGGCAAATCATTCGCGCTGCATCTGATTCCGGTATCAGTGAAGCGCGTTGCGCACCAATAAGATGCGAGATTCAATCATGAAACTGACCAAACAAACTGCATTCGTGACCTCCGCAGTCCTGCTGCTGGCAGCCTGCGCTCAAACGCCGCCGCGCAGCACCCCCAACGACAACGTTGGCAAGGCGCTGCAACAAGCGTCACAGCCGCAGCAGTCCGGACCCGCGCAAGTCCCCGCTGCCGTCAGTAACGCGTTGCTGCCACAGACCGGAGCACTCGGCAACAGCGGCCTTGCGCCGCATGAAGAACGCTTCGACGTCTCGGTCAAAGACATGGATGCGACGGCATTCTTCATGAGTCTGGTCAAGGGCACACCTTACAACGTGGTGGTACAACCTGGGGTACGCGGCAACATTTCCCTGACACTCAAGAACGTCACCGTCCCGCAGGTCATGGACATGGTACGCGACGCCTTCGGCTTCGATTACCGGCGCACCGGCGATAATTACCTGGTCCTGCCGGCTACCCAGCAAACCCGCGTGTTTCATGTCAATTACCTTGACTTCATGCGCAAGAGCAAGAGTCTCACCCGGATCGAGAGTGGTGAAACCACCAACGCCAATTACAACCCGCAGCAGCAAGGCGGAACCAACAGCCCGGCTACCGCACAATCCGGCAATGCCAACAGCAACGAACAGGCCGGCAGCGACATTCAGACCAAGACCGAATCCGATTTCTGGAAGGACATGGAAGCCACGCTGCACACGCTGATCGGCGACAAGAACGGCGACAAGGTAATCGTCAACCCCGACGCCGGGATCGTTATCGTGCGTGCCATGCCGGATGAGCTGCGCAGCGTCCAAAGTTACCTGCAATCGGTGCAAGCCTCCACCGAACGTGAAGTGGTGATCGAAGCCAAGTTCATTGAAGTCACGCTCAACCACAACTTCCAGGCTGGCATCGACTGGGCGGCGCTCGGCAAGCTCGGAAATGGCCAGACAATCATAGCGGGTCAGGTCGGTGGCCAAGGCCTGTTTTCTAATGGTGTGTCCGATCTTGCAGGTACACAATACACGCTTGGCAATGGATCACCGTTCACTTCGCTACCGGGCTCCGCTTTCGGCGGAACATTCGCGGCGGCGCTAAATCTACACAATTTCAACGGCATGCTGGAACTGCTGGATGCACAGGGCAACGTGCAAGTCCTGTCGAGCCCGCGTGTCGCAACCGTCAATAATCAACCGGCGATTATCAAGGTCGGTAACGACGAATTCTTCGTCACCGGCCTCAACAGCAACACGGTCGGCAATGCTGCCGGCAATACCTCCAATCAGAACATCATCCTGACGCCGTTCTTCTCCGGTATTGCACTGGACGTTACCCCGCAAATCGACGGTGACGGCTACGTCACGCTGCATATCCATCCGGCAATCAGCGAGGTCAAGGACCAGGTCAAGAACATCACCTTTGCCGGTCAGAACACCAGCGTACCGCTGGCCTTCAGCACCATCCGCGAATCCGACAGTGTGGTGCGCGCCAGGAACGGTCAGATCGTGGTAATTGGCGGCCTCATGAAGACCCAGACCCAGGACCAGGTCGACAAAACCCCGTTGCTGAGCGACATTCCGTTGCTGGGTTCGCTGTTTACCCAGACGCGCAAGGTCAGCGTCAAGACCGAACTGGTGATTCTGCTCAAACCAATTGTGATCGGTAATAACGACGAATGGTCCGATCTGGCCAAGGAACACCTCGATAACTATCGCGCGCTGACCGGCGACGGCGACAAGCAGCCCTGAACACATCATGATGGCGACGGGTCATGTATCTTGAGTTCTTCGGTCTGCGGGAATACCCGTTCGCGCTGACACCCGATACGGGGTTCTATTACAAGTACATCAGTCATCAGGAAGCGCTGAATGTGCTGCTGGTTGCCCTGCACAGCGGCGAAGGATTCATCAAGGTCACCGGGGAAGTCGGGCTCGGCAAGACCCTGTTGTGCCGCAAACTGCTGGGCGCGCTGAACACGCATTTCGTCACCGCCTACCTTCCCAATCCGCATCTTTCTCCCGGCTCCATGCGGCTCGCGATTGCCGACGAACTCGGCTGCGGGGTTGCGCGCCGTGCAACCCAGGAAGAACTGCTGCGCAATATCACGGCGAAACTCATTGAAATCGCACGTGACGGCAAGCGCGTGGTAATTTGCCTGGATGAAGCCCAGGCCATGCCCGATCAGACGCTCGAGGCGGTGAGGCTGTTGACCAATCTGGAAACCGAAAAATCCAAACTGCTGCAGGTGGTCATGTTCGGACAACCGGAACTGGATGAGCGACTCAGTGAGCCGGGCAAACGCCAGCTCAAGCAACGCATCACCTTCTCCTACCGGCTTGCACCCATGACGCTTGCCGCCGTCGCCGAATACCTGCGGCACCGCCTGCATGTTGCCGGTTATCGTGGACCTGACCTGTTCGCGCCGCGCGCCGTGCGCGCCTTGTATCACGCCAGTGGCGGCGTGCCGCGCCTGATCAATATCCTTGCGCATAAAGCGCTGCTCGCCGCCTTCGGTCCAGGTCACACCCGGATCACGCAGCAGCACGTGCGGCTTGCCGTGCTCGATACCGAAGGCGCCAGACGCCCGAGCATCTGGCATCCGTGGCTGTATACCGGCCTGCTTGGCATCGCGCTGCTCGCTGTGGTACTGGTCCGAACCTCGCTGCAAGGAGGCTGGACATGAGCCTGATCAACCAGGTACTGCGCGATCTTGAGGATCGCAAACGCCGGGAACATCCGGCGCCGGGTGAAATCAGTGCGGTGAATGCGCATGCGCGCAACCTGCCGCGTACGTTCTTTGTGCTCGCGGGTATCGTTTTGCTGGCGGTCACTGGTTATATTTTGTGGATTAATCTGCACAAGGTTACGCCGCCGGCGATTGTCAAAGCGGTGGTGCCGGTCACAGCGGCACTCAAACCATCGCAATCGGTACCGGCAACGCCTGTCGTCGCTGTGCCAACCATGCAACCGGCATCCAGCCCGGCAAAACCGGTGGCAACCAGACCATCACCGGCTGCAGCTGTCATCGCAACCCATATCAGTCTGCTCAACGCGGCCACACTGGATGACAACAGCGGTTTCCGCCTGCAATTCGATCACGCTCCCGATTACAGACTGTTCACGCTGCATGACCCGGAGCGCATCGTCCTCGATGTCAGCAAGGTTGCAGTTGCCTCCGATTTCACCGCTCATACCCACTTGCCTGGCGGGGTAACCGACACGCGCTTCAGCCTCGAACCCGGCAACCGCATGCGCGTCGTATTCGAAGTCGCGCAGGGCGTAACCGCAAACGCAACCGCGGGTAATGACGCAACCCTGGTGCTGCATTTCAATGACTCGGCCGGCACTTCCGCATCCGCGCCGGGCATACGGACGGCGACCGCGAGCGTCGCTGCTGTGTCCGCCGACGCGAGTGGCATGCTGAAAACACCCCGCAACCGTCCCCAGGACCTGGCACAAAACGCATATAGCGACGGGCTCGCGCAACTCAACGCCGGCGACAGCCTGGCGGCCGAACGCCGGTTCCGCGAAGCGCTGCGGCAACTCCCCTCGTTTGACCCGGCGCGGGTGGCGCTGGCGCGCCTGTTGTCGCAGGCCGGACGCGACGATGCAGCAGCAACGGTGCTAACTGAAGGCATCAAACTTGGCAAAGACAAACCGCAATTTGCCCGGCTGGACGCCGAACTGCTGGTACAGCGTGGCGCCGTGGCCGATGCCCTGCGCGTGCTCCAATCCGCCCTGCCCGACATACGCACCACCCCCGAGCACTATGCGTTCATGGCCGCACTCGCGCAGCGCAGCGGTGACAACGCGCGCGCCGCCAAGTTGTACCGCGAAATTCTCGCGATCCGTCCCGACAACGGAGTATGGTGGATGGGGCTCGGCATTTCGCTGGAACGCATCAAGCAACCGCAGGCCGCGCTGGACGCCTACCGTCACGCACAGCAGGCCGGCGATTTGAGTCCGGATGTCATTCAATTCGTGAACCAGCGCATCAAGGCGCTGGAACCGTGAGTCGTCTCGCGGAAGTGGAGAGCCCATGAATCGAAAACAGAAAATCCGTATTGGTGACCTGCTGGTTCAGCACAAACTGATTTCGGAAACGCAACTGGCTTCGGCACTTGCCGAACAGAAAAAGTCCGGCCGCAAACTGGGCCGTGTGCTGGTGGACATGAGTTTCATTAAGGAAGACGATCTGCTCAAGCTGCTGTCTACCCAGCTCGACATTCCGTTCATCGATCTCAAGCATTTCAAGTTCAATGCGGACATCGTGCGGTTGCTGCCGGAAACCCATGCGCGGCGCTATCGCGCCATCGTTCTTGGGCAGAACGAGCGCGACATGCTGGTCGGCATGGCCGATCCCACCGACATCTTCGGATACGACGAACTGACCCGCATGCTGTCGAAACCAGTGCGGCTGGCGCTGGTGCGCGAATCCGATCTGTTGCGCGCCATTGATCTGGTCTATCGCCGCACCGAGGAAATTTCCAACCTCGCGGAGGAACTTGGCGAGGAATTATCGGAAGGCGATTACGATCTCGCGCAACTGGTTGCCGACGAAGGCGTGATGGATGCGCCGGTGATCAAGCTGCTGCAATCCATGTTCGAAGATGCCGTACAGGTCAACGCTTCCGACATTCATATCGAACCGGACGAGTCGATGCTGCGTATCCGCCAGCGTATCGACGGTGTACTGCAGGAACACGTGCTGGAAGGCAAACGCGTCGCCAGCGCGCTCGTCACCCGTCTGAAACTGATGTCGGGTCTGGATATCTCCGAGAAGCGGCTGCCGCAGGATGGCCGCTTCAGCATCCGGGTAAAAGAGCGCACGATCGACGTGCGTGTCTCGACCATGCCGATTCAGTATGGCGAATCCGTGGTGTTGCGTCTCCTCGATCAGTCTGCGGATCTGCTGGCGCTCGAACAGCTCGGGATGCCGGCAGACATGCTGCCGCGCTTCAAGCACGCCGTCGAAATGCCCATGGGACTGGTGCTGGTCACCGGTCCTACCGGCAGCGGTAAAACCACCTCCATGTATGCGGCGCTCAACCACATCAATACTCCGGACCTCAAGATCATTACCGTTGAAGATCCGGTCGAATACCGCCTGCCACGCATCAACCAGGTGCAGGTCAACGCGCGTATCGGTCTGGATTTCGCCCGCGTCCTACGTAGCGGATTGCGCCAGGACCCGGACGTCATGATGGTCGGCGAAGTGCGCGACGCCGAAACCGCGGAAATCGTATTGCGTGCCGCCATGACCGGCCACCTGGTGCTGTCCACGGTGCACACCAACGACGCCATCTCTACCATCAGCCGCCTGCTCGACATGGGTGCCGAGGGCTATCTCATCGCCGCCGCGCTGAATGCGATAATCGCGCAGCGTCTGGTGCGGCGCGTCTGCGACAGTTGCACCACCACCTATACGCCCGATCCGCGTCAACATGCCTGGTTGCGGCACATGGTCAACGATCAGCAACTGGCAGGGATGCAACTCAAGCACGGTCTAGGCTGCACCTACTGCAACGGCACCGGCTATCGCGGGCGCATCGGCGTTTATGAATTGCTGGAAATGGATCAGCGTCTTTCCGATGCCTTGCGTCGCGGTGCCATATCCGAATTCACGCAACTGGCCTTGAAATCCAGCGGCTTCCGTTCCTTCGTGCATTGCGCACTGGATTACGCCGGACGCGGAATCACGACCGTTGACGAAGTCATGCGTATCGCCGGTGACATCGAGCGTTACACCGATTTGCCTGAGTCGGTCCGGGCCGGCGCGACCGGCACAGCATGACGGAATAACCCATGGCGAACTTTCGTTACAAGGGACGCAGCCCGCGCGGCGATCTGGTCACCGGCCAGCTCGAAGCCGACAGCGCCGACGGCGTTGCCACCCAGTTGTTCAACACCGGCATCACGCCGGTGGAAATCACTCCGGTCCCACAAAAACAGGAAACCCTGTCCGATTTCTGGCGGCGACTGGGCGGCGGCAAACCCACGTACACCGATCTCATCATGTTTACGCGCCAGATGTACACCTTGGTCAAGGCCGGCGTGCCGATGATCCGGGCCCTCAACGGCCTGACGCACTCTACCCGTAATCCGGTGCTTGCCAGCGCCCTGCGCGATATTACCGAGAGCCTCGAATCCGGACGCGATCTCGCCGGTTCCATGGCGCGTCATCCGGATATTTTCTCGCCGCTGTTCATCAATGTGGTGCGGGTCGGTGAGAACTCCGGCGCCCTCGAAGATGCGTTCATGCGCATGTATCAGTATCTGGGGCTGGAAAAGGATATCCGCGACCGGGTCAAGCGGGCATTCCGGTATCCGATCATCGTGGTGACCTTCATTTCCATCGCGATAGCGATCATCACCATGTTCGTGATTCCACGCTTCGCGGATTTCTTCCGGCATGCGCATTTGAAGTTGCCGCTGCCGACCCGCGTCATCCTTGCCGTGTCCGACTTCGCGGTGCACAACTGGTTCTGGGTGCTGGCCGCGCTGGTGCTGGCTGGCTTCGCATTCAACAACTATGTGCGCACCGAGCAGGGCCGCTACAAATGGGACCATTTCAAGCTGCGCATGCCGATAGTCGGCGCTATCGTCATGCGTGCCACGCTGGCGCGCTTCGCACGTGGCTTCGGCCTTGCCTACCGTGCCGGTGTGCCGTTGGTGCAATCGCTGACCCTGGTCGCTCGCGCGGTCGGCAACGAATACATGGGGGAACGCATCCTGCAGATGCGCCACGGCGTGGAACGCGGCGAGAGTCTGACCCGCACCGCCGCCACCACCGGCGTATTTACCCCGGTGGTGATGCAGATGCTGGGTGTGGGCGAGGAAACCGGCATGGTGGCCGACATGCTGGATGAAGTCGCCGAGTTCTACGAACGCGAGGTGGATTACGATCTGCAGAACCTGTCCACCAACATCGAGCCGATCCTGCTGGTCATCATGGGTTTCATGGTGCTGATTCTGGCACTCGGCGTGTTCCTGCCAATGTGGGACCTGGCCGCCAATGCCAACAAGATTTGAGCCAATGCAGGTTAATCGCGAACGCGGTTTCTCGTTGCTTGAACTTACCATCGTGGTGGGCATTGTGGCCTTCATGTTCTACGTCGCACTCGACAAGCTGCTCGCATTGGCCGTCAACGCCGAACACGTCAGCGTGCTGCAGATGGAAGGCTCGCTGCAAAGCGCCCTGGGGATCGAGGTCGCTTTTCAGCTTGCCCAGGGCAAACCGATTGCCCAGTTGACTGCGATGCAGAACATGAACCCCATGAATCTGCTGTCCAACCGGCCATCGAATTACCTTGGCGAACTGGACAATCCCGATCCAGCCAGCATTGACGGCGGCCACTGGTATTTCGATACCAGCAACGGGGAGCTGGTGTACCGGGTCAATCACGACCGCTATTTCAAGGACTCACTCGGGCAGCCTGCCCGCATCGAATATCAGATCGAGGTCAAACGCAGCAACGGCAATGTGGTCGGCGTCACCCTGGTGACCCTTACCCCGTATCAGTGGCAGACGGTGCCTCTGAACCCGCTCGAATACCAAAACCTGCGTTGAGCGCGTATGCTTTTGAATTATGGGTAATCAACTGCTGCATGCGATTCAGGATTCGGCGCTGCCGACGCTGCTGACGTTTCTGTTGCTTGGTGCAACGGGAGGCTTGATTGTCGGTGTCTGGCTGGCAATCTGGCCGGCGCATTTTTTCCGTGTCACCGGCGGTCTGAATCGCTGGATGAGCGCCCGCCGGGCACTGAAGATATGGGAAACCCCCGTGCACTGGGAGCGGTTCTTTTACCGGCATCACCGCTTGTTTGGTATCGCGATTTTGCTGGCAACCGGCTGGACACTGTATTACTTCGTCCGAATTTATTCCGTCGAACCCGTACTGCGCGTTCTGGTCTCAGGTCCGGTAATCCATCCTTCATGGGCGCTTTTGCTGGGCGGCATTGTCTGGCTGATCCGGATTGCAAGCGTATTGGCCATGCTGGTCGCGTGTGTGGTGCTGA
>DASUXE010000319.1:0-3492 GCA_036378075.1 Gammaproteobacteria bacterium | reverse complement strand
GAACCGACCGTAGGCATTGATCCGCAATCGCGGCATTTCATCCTGGAAGCGATCAAGCGCATCAATGCCAACGGCACTACAGTGGTATACACCTCCCATTACATGGAGGAGGTCGAGGCGCTGTGTGACGAGATCGGCATACTCGACGACGGGCGCCTGCTCGCGCGGGGGACCTTGCAACAGCTCCTGAGTGACAAGGCAGGTCGCGCCCTCAATATCACACTGCAGGCGCCGCCGGTTCCGCAACAGCGTGACGCACTGCGGGGATTTGCCGGACTCGAAATTCACGGCGACCGGTTGAGTCTGGCCGAATGCGCTGAAGACGAACTCAAGAAACTGGTTGCCTCGCTCGCCGCAGCAGGGCTCGGCATCAGCCGGATGCAATATGGCTGCGGCAACCTTGAAGAATTGTTTCTGCATCTTACCGGCAGACAATTGAGAGACTGAACGTTCATGCCCGTATTCGCACTGGTCAAGAAGGAATTGAAACTGTTGCTGCGCGACTGGCATGCGCTGTTGCTGTTGTTCGTCATGCCGGCGGTATTCATTCTGGTGATGTCGCTGGCGATGCAGAGCGGCTTCGCCGCGCATGAAGGCGTCAGCGTTCATTACTATCTGCTGGATCAGGACCGTGGTCCGGAGAGCAGTGCATTGATCAAGCGGATCGAGTCGGTGCCGGATTTCAAGCTCACTGAATCGACCGCACCGGCCGGCGAATTGATCGAGCGGGTACGCCGCGGCGATGCGCAGTTCATGGTGCGGATTCCGGCCGGTTTCGGCAAGGCCATGGACAGCAACAAACCACTGCCAGTCGAGATGCTGGCCGGACCGGATGTCGAGCCGGCCGTGTATCAGCTGTTCGCGGCGGCATTGCGCGGCGCACTGGCGCGTATCTATCTGCAGGCAGCAATAGCGCCTTTGCAGGCGCAGATGGCGTTGAGCGGGGGCGGCGGTCTGAATCTCGATGCCGCGAACAAGCTGCTTGCGGACCGCTCGCTGTATCAGGTGGACGGCGAGAGTCAGCGGCCGTCATCGGTGCAACAGAACGTCCCGGCCTGGCTGCTGTTTGCGATGTTCTTCATTGCGATCCCGTTGTCCACCACCTGGGTCCAGGAACGGCAGCAGGGTACCTATGCGCGTCTGCGCAGCATGGGCGTGAGTCCGAAGGCGATGCTGCTGGGCAAATTGCTGCCCTATCTCGGCATCAATCTGCTGCAGGTGGTATTGATGCTGGCGGTCGGGGTATTCGTGGTGCCGTGGTTCGGCGGCGACAGTCTGACGCTGGGGCATGCACCGGCAGCGCTCTGCCTGATGGCGCTGGTGGTGAGCTTTGCCTCGGTGGCGTACGCGTTACTGGTCGCGAATCTGGTATCGACCAGTGAACAGGCCACGATCTTTACCGGCATCGCCAACCTGCTGATGGCGGCGCTGGGCGGTATCATGGTGCCGAGTTTTGTGATGCCGCCGGTGATGCAGGCGGCAAGCCATTACTCGCCGATGGCATGGGGCCTGCAGGGTTTTCTCGACGTGTTTCTGCGTCAGGGAGGACTGAAGGCAGTGCTGCCGGAAGCCGGATTGCTGTTTGGTTTCGGATTGAGCTGTCTGGTTATTGCCGGAATGATGCTCGGCATGCGCAAAAGGAAATAATGGATCATGAACAGAGAGCAGCTCAAGCTCGAGCTCAAGCAGCTGATCATCCGCGAATGCGAAAAGAAGATCGGTCCCGAACAGATTCCGGACGATGCCATCCTGATCGGCAGCGAAGGCGAACTGGCACTGGATTCGCTGGACGCGCTGCAGATTGCACTGGCCGTAAAACAGCAATACGGCAAGCGGATTGACGGCAACAACCAGACCCGCGCGGCGCTGACATCGGTCAACACGCTCGCGGATTTCATTCTTGCGGATAACTGAGCCGTCCATGCCGGGCGTCTACATACGCGGCATGGGTTTGAGCTGCGCCCTCGGTGAAGGGGTGGAGAGCTGCATGTCCGCATTGCATCGCATGCAGGTGCCCGCCGTCAGATTACAACTGGATGAATTCAACGAACCGGTCGGCATGTCGTACTACCGCATCCCGGATGGTGCGGCGTTGTTTGGCGGTGATCGTCTTGCCAGCCTATTGCCGCAGGTACTGAGCGCGGCGGTGCTGCAGGCCGGATTGAGCCCAGAGGAAATCCGTCGTTTGCCGCTGTTCGTTGGATCGTCGTGTTTCGCAATCGATCAATTCGAATCGCGTTATGCCGCGGCATTGGCGCAGCAACCGGAAACCGCAGTGCCGATGCCGCTGTGCGGTTATCAGGATATCGCCATGCTGGCTCAGCAACTGCTGGGTTGCGCCGGCGAAACGTATGCCTACAACACTGCCTGTACCTCATCGGCCAACGCCATCCTCGGTGCAATGCGCATGATCGAGCTTGGCTGGTACCGGCATGCCCTGGTGATCGGCGCCGAACTCGCGAACCTCACGACTCTGGCGGGCTTTTCCGGCTTGCAGTTGGTGGCGGAAGTTCTACAGCCGTTCGATGCGGCCCGCAACGGCATCGTGCTGGGTGAAGGCGTTTCCGCAGTGTTGCTATCGGCGGAACCCAATTCCGGCAGCACGCTGCGTATTCTCGGCGGCGCGAGCAACTGCGATACCTCGAGCGTGACGACCGCCAATCCGGATGGAAATTCAGTTGCGAGTGTGATGAAACAGGCGCTTGATTCTGCGAGCCTGCAGCCGCGAGAGATATGCGGTATCAAGGCGCATGGCACCGCTACCGCCATGGGGGATACGGCGGAGGCTGTCGGCATGCGGCAGGTGTTTTCCGATCCACCGCCTGTCACGGTGCTCAAACCGTATATTGGTCATACTCTCGGAGCCTGCTGCGTCAATGAACTGGTGCTGTTCGGCACTGCGTTGCAGCAGGACTTTCAGCCGGCCACACCGGGTTTCGAAACACCCGACCCGAAGCTGGGACTGGTGCCGATCAGGATACCGGGTACTGCGCCGGACGGTTGCTACTTGCTCAACCACTTTGGATTCGGCGGCAACAATACTGTGCTGGTGCTGGAGAAGACGTCGTCATGATCCAGGTTGCGTCTGCCAGTCATTATTTCCAGCCGATCGATGACGAATCGTCGTTGCCGTCGCTGGACGACCGCTTGCGGGAATTGTGCCGTGAGAACTTTCGTCGTATCGACCGCTTTATCCAGCTGGCTTTGCTGGGCTCGGCGCGTTGCGTGACGGGCCGGCAACTGCAGACGGATTGCGGCATTTATCTGGGCTCGGGTCTCGGACCGATCGGCAACAATGTGGTCACGCAACAGCAGCTGATTCGTGATCGCGAAATTCCCAAACCGTTCAATTTCATCAACACATTGGGCAGCAGCTCGGGTTTCTATGTGGCCCGGAATCTGGGGTTGAGTGGCCAGAATTTTTTCGTCTCGCGTCGTGGTGCCAGTCTGGATGCGGTGATGTGTCAGGCAGTTGCCGATCTCACGCTGGGC
>DASUXE010000318.1:0-4195 GCA_036378075.1 Gammaproteobacteria bacterium | reverse complement strand
CAACTGAACCTGCTGGTCGGCGACGTGCCGGGCAACACCGGGCAGGTACTGGCTACAATCACCCGCGCCCGCGACGAATTGCATGCACAACTGGTGGTGTTTCCCGAACTGACCCTGACCGGTTATCCGCCGGAAGATCTGCTGTTCCATTCCGCGCTGCAACATGAAGTGGAAGCGGGTGTGGAAAAGATTCGCCAAGCGGCTCGCGGCATCAACGTGATGGTCGGTTATCCGCTGTATGAAAATGGCCGCATCTATAACGTCAGCGGCGTGTTCGGCGACGGCGAACTGAAGGCGCTGTATCGCAAGCAGGAACTGCCGAATTACTCCGTGTTCGACGAGAAGCGTTATTTCACGCCCGGCGAAGGCGCCGCGCTGGTGGAAATCGCCGGCGTACCGCTCGGGCTCAATATCTGCGAAGACATCTGGCATGCAGGACCCGCCTGTCAGGCGGCCGCGGCGGGCGCGAAGCTGGTGGTGGTCACCAATGCCTCGCCGTTTGAAAGTGGCAAGCAGCAGCAGCGCGAAGCGGAATTGCAGCGCCGCGTAAAGGATGCCGGCGTGCCGTTCGTGTACGTGAATCTGGTGGGCGGCCAGGACGAACTGGTGTTCGACGGCGGTTCGCTGGTCATGAACGTGGTGGGTGAGGTGACTACCCGCGCGCCGAATTTCGAAACCGGATTGTACCCGGTCGATTTCACCTTCGACGGCAAACAGGTCACGCCGCTCGCCGGTCCGGTGCATGTGGACGCCAGTGAAACCGAAAGCGTGTATCGCGCCATCGTGCTCGGGGTGCGCGATTACGTCTCAAAGAATCATTTCAAGGGCGCGGTGATCGGCCTGTCGGGCGGCGTGGATTCCGCGTTGACGCTTGCCATCGCCGTGGACGCGCTGGGTGCGGAGAATGTCAGCGCGGTGATGATGCCGTCGCGCTATACCTCCGAACTGAGTCTCAACGAAGCGCGCAAGCAGGCCGAGTTGCTCGGCGTGGAGTATCACAGCATCTCGATCGAAGCGCCGTTTCGCGCGTTTGTGGAAGCGCTGCAGGAATCGCTGCACGGTGATACCGCCGGGGTTACCG
The DNA here is from genome assembly GCA_036378075.1 of Gammaproteobacteria bacterium. Lineage (GTDB taxonomy): Bacteria > Pseudomonadota > Gammaproteobacteria > Natronospirales > REEB76 > DASSKW01. The sequence continues at coordinate 3,114 of DASUXE010000318.1, read as the reverse complement.
AACAGAACATTCAGGCGCGCTGCCGCGGCGTATTGTTGATGGCGATTTCCAACAAGTCCGGCAAACTAGTGCTCAATACCGGCAACAAGAGCGAAGGCGCGGTCGGCTATGCCACGTTGTACGGCGACATGGCCGGTGGATTCGCGCCGATCCGCGATTGCACCAAGCTGCTGGTGTATGCGCTGTGCCGCTACCGCAACGGTATTTCACCCGCGATTCCGGATGCGGTGATCAACCGTGTGCCGTCCGCGGAACTCGCGCCGGGCCAGAAAGATTCAGATTCACTGCCGCAGTACGAGGTGCTGGATCCGATCCTCGATGCCTATGTGGTGGACGACAAGACCGTTGCCGAAATAGTGGCGATGGGTTTCGATGAGGCGCTGGTGAAGCGGGTGGTCAAGATGGTGCAGGGCGCGGAATACAAGCGCCGGCAGGCGGCGCCTGGCGTGCGGGTGAGCCGGCGCGCGTTTGGACGAGATAGGCGCTATCCAATCACATCCGGCTACCACAAACACTAAAACAAAACCCCGGCATGTGCCGGGGTTTTGTTTGGCTAGAGCTGTTTTGCCAGCGGCACAGCCGCCAGTATCTGATCAGGACGGACCGTGGGCCGTGTAGTCCGGCGACGTCCCCGGGAAATTCAGTTCCAGCACCCGTTTTGAATCGTCCGCCAGTTGCGTGAGGCCGAGTCGAGTGTAGGCCGTCGTCATGATCTGCAGCGCAGGCTTCAGGCTCGGCGTTTGCGGATAGTGATCGACAATGTTGTAGGCGCGATCCAGTGCGGCTATCCACGCGCCGCGGCGCATGTAGTAATCCGCCACCGCCCATTCATACTTCGCTAGCCGGTCGCGCAGGTACACCATGCGCTGCCGGGCGTCGGCTGTGTATTTGCTGTTGGGGAATTTCTGCAGGAACAACTGGAAAGCCTGAAACGATTTCTCGGCATTGCCGGGATCGCGCTGATAGGTATCCTTGCCGAACCACGTTTCCAGCATTCCCGGCGCCTGATCGAAGTAGGCAACGCCCTTCATGTAATAGGCGTAGTCCACGTCCGGATGACGCGGATGTTCGCGGATGAAACGATCCGCCGCATCTTCGGCGGTGTCGTAATCCTTGTCGAGATAATTCACGTAGATCAGGTCGAGTTCGGCCTGGGTGCCGAAGTCGTTGAACGGAAAGCGCGACTCCAGGGTCTGCAGGCGCTGGATGGCCGTCTTGTAGTTGCCGGCCTCGATATTGGCCTTGATCTGGGTATACAGGTCGCGGGCGGCAAGAGTCTGGTCTTTGGCCTGCTCGCTGGCACAACCGGCGGTAAGCAGTGCGGCGGCCAGCAGGGCCGTGAGAATAAGGCGCAGTCGCATGGGTGTTCAGTCCGTGGCGGCAGGATGCCGGTCGCAAGAGGCTGCAAGTATAACGTAAACTGCCCGCAGACCCAGCCGCGGCGAGTGCCGGATGAGCAATGACAGCGTCAAGGAAAGCCTGATTCCCGCCGAACTGGCCGGCCACCGGCTCGATCAGGCGCTGGCGCAACTGTTTCCGGATTATTCCCGCAGCCGCCTCACGCAATGGATCAGGGACGGTCAGGTCACGCTGGATCAGCGCGTGCCGCGGCCTCGCGACCTGGTGATGAGCGGCCAGCATGTGCGCATCGTGGCGGTGGAAGAGCCGGTCAGCGGCGTGGAACCGGAAGCGCTGCCGCTGGACCTTATATATGAGGATGCGGCGCTCCTCATCGTCAACAAGCCTGCCGGGCTGGTGGTGCACCCGGGCGCCGGCAACCGCGCCGGCACCCTGCAGAATGCCCTGCTGCATCACGCGCCCGAACTCATCAACGTGCCGCGTTGCGGCCTGGTACACCGGCTCGACAAGGACACCTCGGGACTGCTCGCCGTGGCGCGCACGATCGAGTCTCACACCCGGCTGGTCGCGGCGCTCGCCGCGCGTGAATTCGAACGCGAATATGAAGCCGTCGCCATCGGCGTGATGACCGGCGGCGGCACCGTGGATGCCCCCATCGCACGCCACGGCGTGGACCGCAAGCGCATGAGCGTGCGCGAAGGCGGGCGTGAAGCGGTCACCCATTACCGTGTCATCAAGCGCTACCGCGCGCACACCCATCTCGGCGTCAAACTCGAAACCGGCCGCACTCACCAGATCCGCGTGCACCTCGCGCACATCCATCATCCCCTGCTCGGCGATCCGGTATACGGCCGGCGGCTGGCGATACCGCGCGATGCGGATGACGCATTCGTCAGCGCCTTGCGCAGTTTCAAACGTCAGGCGCTGCATGCGCGCCGGCTTGGGCTCGCGCATCCGGTCACTGGCGAATTCATGCACTGGGACGCGCCGCTGCCGGCCGACATGCGGCAGCTGCTGCAGGCACTCGAAACTGATCTCGCGCGGCATTCGGCCCATGACGACTGACTGGATCACCCCCGACTGGGCGGCGCCGGCACGCGTGCATGCCGTCAGCACCACGCGCAGCGGTGGCGTGAGCACAGGGCCTTATGCCTCGCTCAATCTTGGCGATCACGTCGGCGATGCAGATGAGGCGGTGACGGAAAACCGCCGCCGGGTGCGCGAGGCGCTGAACCTGAAACAGGAGCCGCGCTGGCTGCGGCAAGTGCATCGCACTGCGGTCGCCCGGCTCGACGGCAGCGCCGTTACCGAACCGTCGGATGCCGCGGTCACCGACCGGCCCGGCGAAACCTGTGTGATCATGACGGCGGATTGCCTGCCGGTGTTGCTGTGCGACCGCAACGGCAGTGTGGTCGCCGCCGCGCACTGCGGCTGGCGCTCGATGGCGGCAGGCGTGCTGGAAAGCACGGTCAAGGCGATGTGGGTGGAGCGCGGCGCGCTGCTGGCGTGGCTGGGACCGGCGATCGGACCACAGGCATACGAAGTCGGCGATGAAGTCATGCAGGCGTTCGTGGATTACGATGTGCATGCCACCGCCGCGTTTCAGCATCAGCCGAACGGGAAATGGCTGTGCGATCTGTATGCGCTGGCGCGGATGCGCCTGCAAGCCCTGGGCGTGAAGGAGATTTACGGCGGGGGCCTGTGCACGTTCAGCGACACGGCAAGGTTTTTCTCGTACCGCCGGGATGGCGAGTG
>DASUXE010000317.1:0-5339 GCA_036378075.1 Gammaproteobacteria bacterium | reverse complement strand
ACCGATCGCAACGGCAAAGTCGTCGGAGTCATTCAGGTGCCTGAAGATGCCGAAGTCATGCTGATCAGCAACGGCGGCACGCTGGTGCGGACGCCGGCAAACGAAATCTCGGTGATCGGCCGCAATACCCAGGGCGTGCGTTTGATTCGCCTTGACGCGGGTGACCAGCTGGTTGGCGTGGACCGCATCGAAAGTGAAGAAGGGGACGACGAGGGCAGTGGCGACTGATGTCGCCATCGCAACGCGCACCATGACGCGCCCCTGGAACTTCAGTGCCGGTCCGGCCATGTTGCCGCAAGCGGTGCTGGATTCCATCCACGATGAACTTCCCGATTATCAGGGCACCGGCATCTCCATGCTGGAGATGGGCCATCGCACCGAAACCTTTGCGGCGTTGATGGTGCAGGCCGAGGCGGACCTGCGCGAGCTCATGGATATCCCCGAGCAGTACGCGGTGCTGTTCCTGCATGGCGGCGCCAGTCTGCAGTTTGCGATGGCGCCGTTGAATCTGCTTGGCAGCCGCGAAACGGCAAGCTATATCAATACCGGCTTGTGGTCGGCGAAAGCCATCAAGGAAGCCGGCAATTTCTGTCGCGTGCAGGTCGCAGCAGATGCGGCCGCCAGCAACTACACGACCATTCCGCCGGCTGCACAGTGGCACGTTCCGGCCGACAGTGCGTTCCTGCACTACACCGTCAACGAAACGATTGGTGGGGTGGAATTCCACTGGGTGCCGCATGTCGATCAGATGCCGCTGGTTGCGGACATGACGTCCATGATCCTGTCGCGGCCGGTGGAAGTGCGTCATCACGCGCTCATCTATGCCGGCGCGCAGAAGAATCTCGGTATCGCAGGTCTGAGCCTGGTCATTGCCGATCGCAACGCACTGCACAAACCGCCAGCCGGCACACCGAGCATGCTGGATCTGCAAACCCATATCGAGGCCGGTTCGCTGTACAACACGCCGCCGGTATTTGCCTGGTACGTCACGGCGAAAATGCTGGCCTGGGTCAAGGCCGAAGGCGGCGTGTCCGCCTTTGCGGAACGCAACCGGCGCAAGGCGGCACTGCTTTATGAGACCATTGACGCCAGCAATCTGTATCGGAATCTGGTGCAGCGCGATTGCCGGTCGTGGATGAGCGTGCCGTTCACACTGGCAGATCACAGTCTGGAACCGTTGTTCCTGCAGGAAGCTGCGCAGGCCGGATTGCTGGGTCTGGCCGGTCACCGTAGCGCCGGTGGGTTGCGTGCCTGCATCTACAACGCGATGCCGGAATCGGGGGTGAGGCAACTGAGCGAGTTCATGCGTGAATTTGAGCGGGTCCGAGCCTGATTATTCAGCTAACAAGAACACAGACGAACCGCGATCATGAAACCACTTGAATTTGATATCGCCGCCATCGCATCGGCGGGTGTGCGTAACCTGAAACCCTACGAACCGGGTAAACCGATTAGCGAGCTGCAACGTGAACTCGGCATTACCGATGTCATCAAGCTTGCGTCGAACGAGAATCCGCTGGGACCCAGTCCCAGGGCGCTCAACGCCATCCATGACGCGTTGCACGATCTCGCGCTGTATCCCGACGGTCAGGCCTTCAGTTTGCGTCAGGCGGTCGCGGCCAAGCATGCAGTGGATCCGCGCTGCATCACCTTTGGCGACGGGTCGGATCAGAATCTGGAATTTCTGGCGCGCTGCTTTCTGGAGCCCGGCCGCAACGCGGTGGTGTCGCGGCACGCCTTCGCGGTGTACGCCATCATGGTGCAGGCGGTCGGTGCCGAGCTGCGGGTCGCCGACCCCAATCCGGCGACGCATGCAAGCCAGCCGTACGGCCACAATCTCGATGCCATGCTTGCGGCGATTGACGGCAATACACGGATTGTATTTATCGCCAATCCCAACAATCCGACTGGAACCTGGCTTGACCGCAGCAGCCTGGTGAATTTTTTCGGACAGGTGCGCAAGGATGTGCTGATTGTGGTTGATGAAGCGTATTTCGAATACGTGGCCGAACCGGACTATCCGGATTGCAGCAGCTTGCTGGAGCAGTTCCCCAATCTGGTCGTCACACGCACGTTTTCAAAAGCATACGGCCTGGCCGGTTTGCGTGCCGGCTACTGTCTCTCGCATCCGCAGGTTGCCGACATGCTGAACCGCATGCGCCAGCCGTTCAATCTCAACAATCTTGCCCAGGCCGGCGCACTCGCGGCGCTTGATGACCGGGAACATATTCGCGCCACGGTTGAGACCAACCGGGCCGGCATGCGGCAACTGGAAACCGGGCTGCGTGAACTCGGACTGGGCTGGATTCCGTCGATCTGCAATTTTCTGAGTGTGGACTTCGGCAAACCGGCCTTGCCGGTTTATCAGGCGCTGTTGCGCGAAGGTGTCATCGTGCGTCCGATACACAATTACGGATTGCCCAATCACCTGCGCATCAGCATCGGATTGCCGGAGCAGAACGAACGACTGCTGCGCGCGCTCAAAAAAGTGCTGGCCGCGTGACACGCGCGGTTGCGATACCGGCAGAACCCATGCGTCATTTCATGATCACACCCGGCGGCAAGCTTTCCGGACGCATCCGGGTGCCGGGTGACAAGTCAATCTCGCACCGGACGCTGATTCTCGGTGCGATGGCCGAGGGCGTCACGCGCATCAGCGGTTTTCTTGAAAGCACCGATTGCCTTGCGACCCGCATCGCACTGGAAGCGTTGGGGGTGAAGATTGAAACCGCGGCCGGGAAAATAACGGTGTACGGCGCAGGTTTGCAGGGATTGCGGGCCCCGGCGGCGGCGCTGGATATGGGGAATTCCGGCACCGCCATGCGTATTCTGTGCGGGGTGCTGGCGGGGCAACCGTTTATCAGTACGCTGACCGGCGACGCATCGTTGCGGCGGCGCCCGATGCGACGCGTAATCGAACCGCTTGCAAGCATGGGCGCAGTGATTGACAGTGAACAGGGCTGTGCGCCGCTCACGGTGCATGGACAGGCGGCATTGAAACCGTTGCGTTATGAATTGCCGGTTGCCAGTGCGCAAGTCAAATCGGCGTTATTGCTGGCCGGCCTGAACGCCGACGGCTACACCTGGCTGCGTGAACCGGGGATCAGCCGCGATCACACCGAGCGCATGCTGGAAGCGTTCGGCTGCGTGTGCCTGCGTGCCGATGGCTGGCTCGGCATTCATGGCGGCACCAAACTGAACGGTATGGATATCGAAGTGCCCGGCGATCTTTCTTCCGCGGCGTTTTTCATGCTGGGCGCAACCATCCAGCGCGACAGCCATTTGATCGTGGAACAGGTCGGTATCAATCCGACCCGCAGCGGTGTGATTACACTGTTACGGAAAATGGGCGCGGATATTCGTGTGTCGAATGAACGTGCCATGGGGAGTGAACCGGTGGCGGATCTCGAAATTCGTGGCGCGGCATTGCACGGGATTCACATCATGGCCGATCAGGTGCCGCTGGCGATTGACGAGATTCCAGTCCTGATGATTGCGGCTGCCCTGGCGCGCGGCGACACCGTGCTGGAGGGTGCCGCGGAGTTGCGGGTGAAGGAAAGCGACCGGTTGCAGGCGATAGCGGATGGATTGCGGGCGCTGGGCGTCAAGGTTGAACTGTGGGCGGACGGTATGCGGGTGACCGGGATCAATGCCTTCAGTGGCGGTGAAGTGAACAGTCACGGCGACCACCGGATCGCGATGGCGTTTGCGATGGCCGGTTTGCGGGCCACGGCGCCGATCCGGATTGCGGACAGCCGCAACGTCGAGACCTCGTTTCCCGGGTTTGCCGGCCTTGCGCGGGACACCGGGCTGGACCTGGACGAGGCAGGGCGATGAACGTGCCGGGCTTGCCGCCGGTGCTGGCGATCGACGGACCGAGCGGATCGGGCAAGGGCACCATCAGCCGCCGGGTTGCGGACGCACTCGGCTGGCATCTGCTCGACAGCGGCGCGCTGTACCGTTTGCTGGCGCATGCCGCGACCCTGGCCGGTGTGCCCGCGACCGACGCGGCGCAACTGGGTCAGCTGGCGCGCCGGCTCAAGGTCGATTTTCAGCAAACCGCTGCAGGCGATGAGCGGGTCCTGCTGGACGGGCAGGATGTAACCCGGGCGATTCGTGCCGAGGACTGCGGCGCCCGGGCCTCCGAACTGGCGGTGCTGCCGGCGGTCCGCGAGGGCTTGCAGGCGCTGCAACGCGGATTCCGTCAGCCGCCCGGTCTGGTGGCCGACGGACGCGACATGGGTACCGTGATTTTTCCCGATGCCGGGCTCAAGATTTTCCTCACCGCGAGCGCCGCGGAACGAGCCCAAAGACGCTATAAGCAGTTGAAAGAAAAAGGATTCGATGCTAACCTGCACGCCCTTTTACGGGACATCGCGGCACGTGACGAGCGGGATCAAAACCGTTCCGTCTCGCCCCTGCGACCGGCCGACGACGCGGTCCGCGTGGATACCACCGGGCGCAGCATCGAGCAGGTGGTCGCGGACGTGATGTCATTGGCCCGCCAACGCTTCGCCTGAGGCGCTGACAGGTGTAACAGGAACAGGCCGGCAGGATGCCGCGCCTTTGTTTTTTTACCAACCCGGAACCGCCCTGGACGGGCCCCGGCATAACCAGTCCCCGTCTTGGCGGGGTTTTCAGGACCAACCTCAACATGTCTGAATCTTTCGCAGAACTTTTTGAAGAGAGCATCAAGCAACAGCAGATGCAAAGCGGCGCCATCCTCATGGCCCGCGTCATGGAAATTCGTTCCGACGTTGTCATCGTCAACGCCGGACTCAAGTCCGAAGGCGTTATCCCGCTGGAGCAATTCAAGAGCGAGAGCGGTGAACTCGAAGTCGCCGTCGGCGACGACGTGGAAGTCGCCCTGGATGCCGTCGAAGACGGCTTCGGCGAAACCCGTCTGTCACGCGAGAAAGCCAAGCGCGCCCGCAGCTGGACGCAGCTGGAAGAAGCTTTCAACAATGCCGAGATCGTCAAGGGTTTCATTACCGGCAAGGTCAAAGGCGGTTTCACCGTCGAGATCAACGGCGTTCGCGCGTTCCTGCCCGGTTCGCTGGTGGACGTGCGCCCGGTGCGCGATCCGTCCTACCTGGAAGGCAAGGAACTCGAGTTCAAGGTCATCAAGCTCGACCAGAAACGCAACAACGTGGTGGTGTCGCGCCGCGCAGTGGTCGAAGCCGAGTACAGCGCCGAGCGCGATGTGCTGATAGACAACCTGCAGGAAGGTTCGATGGTGAAAGGTATCGTCAAGAACCTCACCGAGTACGGCGCGTTCGTGGATCTGGGCGGCATCGACGGCCTGCTGCACATCACCGACATGGCCTGGAAGCGCGTCA
>DASUXE010000316.1:0-3866 GCA_036378075.1 Gammaproteobacteria bacterium | reverse complement strand
ACGTCAGTTGATACAGGTTCATCCCGTAACAGACCCGAGAATGTCATGGATCATATCCAGGCGAGTACAACACACAGGTACGCTTTCGGTTCGTTCGTATTCGACCCTGCGAGCGGGGAACTGCGCGAGGGCAGCAAGACTGCGCAATTGAGGCCGCAGGTCGCCAAATTACTGGAATTGCTGCTGCGCAATCCCGACAGCATTGTTTCCCGGGAAGAAATCCGCAACACACTCTGGGACGAGAAAGTGGTGGTGGAATTCGAGGAAGGGATCAGCGCCTGCGTAAGACAGTTGCGGGTGGCACTTAATGATGGTGTGTCCGGCGTCCGCTATGTGCAGACCGTTGCCCGGCGCGGCTACAAGTTCGTGGCGCCGGTGCAAACCCTGCCGCCACCGGGATCCGGGGCGGACACGATTCCCCCGCTTTTGCCGCTCACCGATAAAGACCAGCATGTATCGGTTGAAAGCCGTCCCGCACGCCGCCCCGGCCCGCTGCTGCTTGCGATCGCCGGCGGCTGCCTGCTGATTCTTGCCGTTGTCGGTACCTATACCTATATGAAAAGCCACGCTGTGCCGACAGCAAACGAAAGCATGCCGCACAAGGACGTGATTGCGGTACTGCCGTTTGACAACCTTTCCAGTAATGCCCGCAACACCGTTGTGGGAGCGTCAATTTCCAACGACCTGATTGATCTGCTCGGACCGATCGCACCGAAACGAATGGGCGTGATTGCCTACACCTCGGTGATGCAGTTCAGCAGCAGCAAGCAGAATACCCGTGAGATCGGCAAGCAGCTTGGCGCGGACTATATTCTTGAAGGGTCTATTACCCAGAGTCAGGACAGCATGCAGATTTCAGCACGGCTGATTCGTGCCGATAGCCAGAGTTACGTATGGGGCGACGAGTTCGATACGGATTTGCGCAATAACAGCAACTCGTATCAGGAAATTGCCATCAGGATCGCGGCCCAGGTAGCCAGGTTGCTGGCCCCGGATGCCACAGTCAAACCGCGCGCTTACACCAGCAGCAGCGCCGCTGCGAACGCCTATGAAGCGGGACGCGTGATGGCAGAGCAGGGTGAACGCGACCAGGCCTACAAATCGTGCGAAAAGGCGGCGATGCTTGATCCGGATTTTGCGATCGCATATGCCTGTCAGGCAAACCTGCTGCTTACCCGCCGCGACCCGTCACCCCAAAATATTGTGATGGCCAGAAAATTGATCAAGAAGGCTCTGGCTCTCGATGATGGATTGTCCATCGCGCACAGTTTGCAGGGCGTTCTGAGTTTTTCCTACGACTGGAAATTATCCGTGGCGCATGATGAATTCAGAAAGGCGTTACGGCTTAATCCAGCCGATCCCTTCGCCTGGCAGGGGTATGCGGCCTATCTGGCGGCCATGGGACAGAAGCGACGGATGCAGCATGCGTTGGACATCATGGACAGCCTGGATCCGGTATCCAACAACGCGGCCTTCGATTCTGCGTTGTTTTACTACGTGGCCGGTGATTATGAGGAAGCCGTCAAGCAGGCACGCATCAGTGTAAGCGTTAATAATGCCGACGAAACCGCGCGTCACTTGCTGCTATTGAGCTTGCTTGGTAATGGAGAATACGTCGAAGCGTCCCGTCAAGCCATCGTAGACATGCGCCTGTCGGGTGCAACTGATGCCGAAATATACTCCGTGCAAGCTGACAAACGGGTTTCGCTGGTAAGTTACTTCAGGTGGTATGCAAACCGGTTTGCTGCATCTGTATCGGATCGGACCAGCGCGGTATTCCTTGCCGATGCGTATATGCACCTTGGACAGAATCAACAAGCGCTGATGGTGATTTCAAGGACAGTCCGGCAACACGGATTTTCAATTCTGATTCCATTCATGAGCGTGTGGCCCACCTTCCGTCCGTTGTGCAAGGAGCCTGGTTTTATTGCAATGACAAATGAATTGGGCCAGCCGGGATGTGATCTGTAGATTTAAAGCGGCGTCCTGATGCGCACCGGGGGGGGCACGCACCAGGACGCAATGCCGCATCAGCATCACGGCATGGAGTCGCCAAGCAGGGACCTGCTCAGTCTTTGGGCCTTGGCAATGTCGTCAGAACTCAGTGATTGCGCAACTATTGGCAGTGCCTGACTGGTGTCGATACCGCCTTTCTGGGCAAGCAACAGCCACGCATAGGCACGCACATCGTCGCGCTTGATCGCGTCACCGTTGTGATACATGACGGCGAGATCGAATTCAGCCGCCGGCAAGCCCTGCTGAGCTGCGCGCATATACCAGTAGAATTCCTGATTCGGATCCTTGGGCATACCCTGCCCGGTCAGGGACATCAGGCCCAACTGCAGTTGCGCGTAGGCATTGCCACGCTTTGCCGCCGAGTCGAACCAGCGATGAGCGATTGCGTAATCCTGCGGCACACCCTGACCGTTAAAATAAAGAACGCCCAGGTTGTACATCGCGGTACTTACACCGGCAAGTGCTGCCTGTTTGTACCAGTAGCTCGCCTCCTTGTAGTTTCCATTGGACGCAAGCATCACGCCTAGGTTGCTTTGCGCTTCAGCATCGCCCACCTTGGCAAGTTCTTCGGCGGCGGCCAGATTATCCTTGGAATAGGTGCTTTGTCCTGGCACCTTCTGCATGTAGGCAGGTTGCCTGATATGTATGATTTTGACGCCCGGCGGCAGATGATCCGCCTGCGCCGGCGGGCAACAGACGCTTCCCAGCAACACAGCCGGAATAAGTATGGATTTAACGAAATGATGGCTCATGATTTGTTGCTCCTCACTGGGGTGATGCGGCGTTTATCAGTTCAGCTGCTCGCATCACTGCTTTTCCAAACGTGACTCTGAGGATAAGGCTAGCCCATGGAACGAGGCGTGTTGCGAGTTTGGGTTGAAATGTATCTGATACATATCTTAATCAGAATCAACTCGAGTGCTGGAACCCCCGGGATGTCGACGCGGTCACCCGGCTACCGGGAATGTCCGTGACCAGAAAGGCGGGACTATAGATTGACGGGGGTAAGACCGGATCCGCGAGCAAATAACGGATTAACCGTGGAGTGGAGTCAAGCACCGGCTCCGGCATGTCCGGTAAAAACGCTTTAGCGCGTTCCCAGCCCGGCCCGCATTTTGTGCACGATTTGAACGATTCCCTGGTTAAACGCCGGACCATGGTTTTCAGCGCCTCATTACGGATTGTGCCGCATTTGGTCCAGGCCCGGCGTTGCATTGCCGAACCAGGATCTTGAGGATAAAAACTAGACCAATCTGGCCAGTACGCTCGGGAGGCAAGCTGAAATGAATCTTATAAATTTCTTATTCATGCAACAATCATGTCTAACGAATGTTCAACACTCGCCAGTCGATGGGCTGGTGATTTAAATGTTGTGCCGGCAGTCGGCCCCGCATCTGGCTTCGCGCAGCTGGTTCTGTGGAAAGCATCATCTCAATCGCGGGGCAGGAGAAAACGTGTGCCCTGGTATTCCAGCACCACGCCCTGTTGCGTTATGGCAATCACTCGCGGCCCTTCCTTGAGCGTGTCGCCGGCAACGTAACGCTGCATGTTTATTACTACAAAACGGTCGGCGGGATTTGCAGCGTAGCTGTGTACATCAAGATGCAACGCTGGCAAGGATTGCTGAAACGCCTGCGGCAGACTGTCCAGCGGCGCGACCGCCGAATCCGGATTCCGCGCCACTGCGGCCGCAGTAACGGTCGTCGCGGCGGGAAGCGGGTTTTTTGCTGCTTCAGTTATCGGCATGGCTTGCGCTTGTGCCCCGGGCTGTGTCACCTCATCCGCCAGCGGACGAATCAGCGGCTTTGCTGCGGGGATCGCGGCAATAGCTGTGGTTGTAACGGGCGCGG
>DASUXE010000315.1:0-5060 GCA_036378075.1 Gammaproteobacteria bacterium | reverse complement strand
CAGAATGATCGCTTCAACTACGCACAGTACAACTACGTGCTCACCCCCGAAGAGCGTTTCAGCGGTTATCTCGCCGGACATTCGGATCTGACGGATAACGTGACTTTCAGCGCTGACATGCTGTACAGCCACCGCGACTCGACCCAGCAGGCTGCGCCGACGCCATTGTTCTTCGCGTCGACCAGCATCGTCGCCGACGTCCCGGGCAATCAGCAGTACAACCCGTTCGGATTCGACCTTAACACCAATGCTCCTATCGGGCCTGGCTGGCTCGGATTGCTGGGCCGACGCATGATCGAAGACGGTCCCCGTATCTATCAGGAAAGCGAGGACACCTTCCGTTTCAGCGGCGGTTTTAACGGCTACTTCAACGCCGCAGGCTCGGAATGGGATTGGGATGCCGGTTACATCTTTACCCGGGATTCAGAAATTGACACCAACCTCGGCAGCCTGGATGTAAGCCATCTGCGGCTGGCGATGGGCGATCCGGCTGCCTGTACTGCGGTACCGGGTTGCGTACCAATCAATTTCTTCGGCGGCCAGACCAGCTCAATCAGTTCCTCCCAACTGGCCTATAGCGCTTACACACAGCAAAACCAGTTCCGCAACACTCAGCGTATCTACAATGCCGATATCAGCAACAGCACGCTGCTGGATCTGCCAGCGGGACCGTTGGGATTTGCTGCTGGTTACCAGTACCTGGAGCATGACGGCTATTTCATCCCGGATTCCGTGGCCCAGCACGGTTACGACAGTTTCAACCCCAAAGTCGCAGTACCGACCACCTCGGGTCGCCTGAGTGAAAATTCTGTCTATACGGAATTCGATATTCCGCTGCTCGCCAAGTTACCGATGGTGAAGTCACTCGACCTGGACGTGGCTTCGCGCTACACCAAGTACGACCTCTTTGGCAGCAATACCACCAGCCGTGCCGGTTTGAAGTGGGCGCCGTCAGACACACTGCTGGTTCGCGCTACCTGGGCCCAGGGATTCCGGGCGCCGACCATCAACGATCTGTACGCCGGCCCGACATTACTATCTGCACAGGTGGCCGACCCGTGCAGCAATTACACCACCACCGGTGTTTCGGCACTGGTCCAGCAACGCTGCGCCAACGGCTTTGGCGGCGTCAGTGCGGTGCCAAACTCGTATGCACAGAGCAATTCGCAGATCAACACCCTGGAAAGCGGCAATATCAATGCCAAACCTGAAACCTCGATCTCGCGCACCATCGGCTTCGTGTACAGCCCGGACTGGGCACCCGGCCTCAACCTGAACATGGATTACTACAAGATCGATCTGCAGAAGACCTTGCAGCCGACCGGTGGCCAGAACATCCTGGACGGCTGTTATACCGCCGGCAATCTCGCCGATTGCAGCCGTATCACGCGTACCCCCTCCGGAGCCATCCAGACCCTCAATGACAGTATCACCAACATCGGCGGCACACTGACCGATGGCATCGACGTTGGAGGCAGCTACGCCCTGCCGAGCATGTCAGCGGGTGATTTCAAGGTCGGCCTTGATGCCACTTACATTCGCCGGTATCAGGAGAGCTTCCCCAACGCCAGCGGTAGTGGCGCGACGGTGACCGAACTCGCCGGTGTGGAGCGCGGCGGTACGGTGTTCCCGTTTGGTGTACCACACTGGAAGGCACGCACCAGCGTGGTCTGGTCGTATAGCGACTGGCGAGTGGAATGGGATATGCGCTACACCAGCGCGCTGACCGAATCCTGTTCGGATTCGTTTGATGGTTCAGCCAAGAGCCTGACCAACCTTGGACTGTGTTCGAACCCGAACTACACCAACAACAGCCTCTCGACAAACCATCTGGGTCAGACCATCTACCACGACGTGCAGATGAACTACAACTATGACGCCATGAAGACGACTTTCACTTTCGGAATCAGGAACCTGTTCGACAAGAACCCTCCGTCCTCGACGCAACAGCAGTTGAACAGTTTCGATCCGACGCTCTACGACGTACCGGGACGTTTCTTCTATGGACGCATCTCGGTCAAGTTCTGAGCAATAGCTGATTCGCGCATGCGATACCCGCGGCCCGCAAGGGCCGCGGGTTTTTTACTGGTAGCCAAAATAGTCGATAAAGGGCTGCAACCACGGCAGTACCGGTTGCAGATATGACTCGTAATTGCGCCAGCGCTGGCGTGCGGATTTGTAAATTGGCTGTACGACTTGATGATAACTGGGTGTATTGATGCGCCTTTTGCGCGCGGTTTCCTGGAATTTCAGCATCGCCTCACTCCATTGCACGCCCATGAATTCGCACAGCCGGCGCGCCTCGCCCTCCACATCCTCGACCAGCGTTTCATAACGCATCAAATGCACTGACTGGTTCAGGTGCCGCATGGAATCAATCCCGATACCCATGACCTCGGCGTAATAGCGAACCGTACTTTCGAGAGAAAGGAAATTCTGCATTGCCTCATTCAGGCCGAAAGCCCGCATAAAGCAGGAGAGCACCACATCGCGCGGATCCCGTACCGCGAAAATGAAGCGTGCCTGCGGAAACAGGCGCGCGATCAGCGGCATGAAGATCGTGTTCAGCGGCAATTTGTCGACGAATATGCTGCCGGTGGGACGCTGTGGCAGGGATTCGGCAACGTGCATCCAGTAACGGTCCCGGAAAATCCGCAGCTCATGCGGTTTCAATACGGTGAACCGCTCCAACCCTGCATCGGTTGATGCAAATTCCTGAAGCGTGTCACGCAGATTTTCTTTTTCTTCCAGCACGACTATCCCGGGATGGGAAGACAGTATCTGGTCAAGCAGTGTGGTACCGGAACGCGGGAACCCAACGAGGAAAATCGGGGACCCGTTTGTTTCCTCACTTTGGTCGTTCAGTGACTGGAAGATCGCTTCGGCGTGATGTGCCACTCTCGCAACCGCTGCAATCGAATAGATGCCAGGTTGCGGCAACGACAAAGCACCAATACTCAACGTGTCTTTCGACGCACAAAATGCGGCATACGCCTCATCATAATTGCCGAGTTTTTCGTGAGCAGCACCGAGCTGGGCAAACGCGAGAGACCTGTTGCGCGGCCGAATAGGACGTTCCAGGAGCTTTTCAAGTCGTTGCACAACTTCTTGATACGCACCGCCTCGAAAATCAAGTTGCGCCCGGGTCAGATTGGCAATTGCATCGCCGGCATCCAATTCCAATGCGATCCTGACGAATTGCTCCGCTTCTTCCAGCCGGTTTCCGCTTTCACACAGCGATGCAAGGCTTCCCGCTGCAGTTGCAGAACGCGGATTCAACTCCAACGCTCGTCGATAAGCTCGTTCGGCATTTTCGTGTTCGCCGAAGTTTTCATACACCGCACCGAGATTCGTATAGCTATCTGCGAA
Organism: Gammaproteobacteria bacterium; assembly: GCA_036378075.1. Taxonomy (GTDB): domain Bacteria; phylum Pseudomonadota; class Gammaproteobacteria; order Natronospirales; family REEB76; genus DASSKW01. The sequence goes on along the minus strand of DASUXE010000315.1, from coordinate 1,691 downwards.
GCCGGGGCGCAGATCAATCGCTTGTATATAGGCCCGCGCTGCGTCCAGCCATTTTCCTCGACCAGAATACACGCCTCCTAGATCATGCAACATCTGTGCATCGCCCGGCTGCAGCTGCAATGCCATTCCAATCGAGCTTTCTGCTGCAGAGAAATCGCCACGCTGCCATTGGCACAGGCCCAACAGATGCCAAGCGTGCGGAAAACTTTTAGCCAACTCCAGTATCCGCTGGCAGTATTGTTCAGCTCCCTGAACATCATTCCGGTTGTAACGATTTGCCGCCTCCGTCATCAAACGGTAAAGCTCGGCGGTCTGTCCTGACGTAGGTTCGATCATGTAACCAGCACCGAATGAATTTTCGCCATACGCTCGGGACTCAGCTTATCAGCTTGTTGCGCCGCTGCCAGCGTCTCCCTGAGCTGTTCCACGCGTGAGGCGCCCAGAATCACACTGCTGACGTTGGGATTCCTGAGACACCAGGCGATCGCAAGTTGCGCGAGCGTCATATCCAGTTCCCGGGCAATCGGCGCAAGCCTGCTCACCACAGCCTGGCGCTGCCGGCCTTCCTCGCTGTGCAATCTGTCCTTCAGCCATTCATACCCCGGCAGGTTCATGCGTGAATCTGCCGGAATGCCGTCGTTGTACTTGCCGGTCAGCAGCCCGGATGCCAGCGGTGACCAGGTTGTGGTGCCCATGCCATGATCGCGATACAACGGCGCATATTCCTGCTCCACGCGTTCACGCACGAACAGGTTGTATTGCGGCTGTTCCATGGCGGGCGGCGTCAGGTTCATCTGACGCGCCAGCGCATGTGCGGCGGCGATTTCCTGCGCGGACCATTCCGAAGTCCCCCAGTAAAGCACTTTGCCCTGTTGCACCAACTGGTGCATGGTCGAAACGACTTCTTCCATCGGCACCTCGGGATCGGGCCGATGACAGAAATACAGGTCCAGGTAGTCGACTTGCAACCGGGCGAGGGCCTGATGACAGGCATCCACGATATGCTTGCGCGACAGTCCGCGCTGGGTCGGTTTCGGCTGATCGTAACTGCCGAAAAACACCTTGCTCGACACGCAGAACGAATCGCGCGGGAACGCCAGATTCCTCAGCGCCTGTCCCATGATGATTTCCGACTGGCCGTTGGCATAGGTTTCGGCGTTATCGAAAAAATTCACCCCTGCATCGTAGGCGGTGCCGATGCATTGCTCGGCAAGCTTCACATCCACCTGATTCTTGAAGGTTACCCAGGAACCAAATGACAATGCACTGAGCTTCAGGCCCCATTTTCCCAGCCGACGGTATTCCATGTTCTGCTCCGCTTGATTATCCGGCTGCCATTCTATCGCGCCAGTACTACAATAGCCGGCAATATCCCCTGCCCACAGAGCCCGTCATGACCCACAGTTTCGCCCGTTACTACGCCGATCACATTGCTACGGTCGGTAAACGTTTTGACGCTGCCCTGGACGCCTCCGGCTTTGGGCAGGTTGCGGTGTTTGCCGGCAGCCATCACGTGGCTTTCCTCGACGATTACGAATACCCATTCAAGGTCAATCCGCAGTTCAAATACTGGCTGCCGCTGCAGCACGCTCATGACTCCTTCATTCTGTTCACGCCGGGCAGCAGACCGGTACTGGTGTATTACCAACCGGATGATTACTGGTACCTGCCGCCGCAGGCACCGTCCGGAT
>DASUXE010000314.1:0-8226 GCA_036378075.1 Gammaproteobacteria bacterium | reverse complement strand
TTCGGCGTGATCATCGCAGCCGGTTCGTTGTTCCTGTTTCTCTACCTGATGATCTACCGGATTCTCTATCCGCAAGGCACGGTGCAGGGCGTGTTCACGCTGTTTGCCGTGGTGTTCTTCTTTATCGGCGTTCTGTTGTTCGGTATCGGATTGCTGGGTGAATACATCGGCCGTATCTATCAGGAAGTGCAGCGCCGGCCACGATTCCTGATCCGGGCAATTCTCGAGAAAAAAACCAAGTGACCAACGCTGTAGTATTCGCGTATCACAATGTCGGCGTGCGTTGTCTCTCGGCGCTGCTCGCGCAGGGCATGCGGGTGAGCCTGGTGGTAACCCATGCGGATGATCCGAACGAAAATATCTGGTTTGACAGCGTGCAGCGGCTGGCCGAGTTGCACCGGATTCCGGTGGCGATGCCCGACGATCCGAACACCGATGAGTTCGTGACGAAAGTTGCAGCGCTTGAACCGGACTTTCTGTTTTCGTTCTATTACCGGTTCATGCTGAAGGCGCCGTTGCTGAATATCCCGCGCCGCGGCGCGCTCAACATGCACGGTTCTCTGCTGCCGAAATATCGCGGCCGGGTGCCGGTGAACTGGTCCATCGTGCACGGTGAACGCGAGACTGGCGCCAGTCTCCACTATATGGAGATCAAGCCGGATGCCGGCGATCTGGTGGATCAGCAGGCGGTGCCGATCCTGCCGGACGACACCGCCGCGCAGGTATTCGACAAGGTGACGGTGGCCGCCGAGATGGTCATGATGCGCAGCCTGCCGGGGCTGATGCAGGGCACCGCGCCGCGCGTCCCGCTCGACCTCAAGGCTGGCAGCTATTATGGGCGGCGGCGTCCGGAGGACGGTCGCATTGATTGGCGGCTGTCCGCCCAGGCGGTCCATAATCTGATCCGGGCGGTGGCGCCACCCTATCCAGGCGCGTTCAGCAGCGCGGCGGGTCGTCCGCTCAAGCTGTTGCGCAGCCATTATGCCGCGGAAGCGGCACGCCATCCGCAGCCAAGCCTGTATGCGGAAGCCGGCCGCTGCTATGCGGATTGTGGCGACGGCAAACGTATTGAATTACTGCAACTTGAATCTGACGGCAAAGTGATGGATGCGATGCAATTCATGACGCATCACGGAACCTCGCCCCTAGCTCTGGGAGATCACGCGTGAAGAAGGTATTGATTCTGGGTGTCAACGGTTTCATCGGCCATCACCTGAGCAAGCGCATCATTGAAACCACTGACTGGGAAGTGTTCGGTATGGACATGTTCTCGGAACGGGTCAGTGACCTGATGGGCAATCCGCGCTTCCATTTCTTCGAAGGTGACATCACCATCAACAAGGAATGGGTCGAATACCACGTGCGCAAGTGCGATGTGGTGCTGCCATTGGTGGCGATTGCGACGCCGGCCACCTATGTGAAGGATCCGCTGCGGGTATTCGAGCTCGATTTCGAAGCCAACCTGCCGATCGTGCGCCAGTGCGTGAAATACAAGAAGCGTGTGCTGTTCCCCTCGACCTCGGAAGTCTATGGCATGTGCCGTGACGACGGCTTTGATCCCTACACCTCGGAACTGATCCTGGGCCCGATCAACAAGCCGCGCTGGATCTACAGCTGCAGCAAGCAGCTCATGGACCGCGTCATCGCCGCCTACGGCGACCGCGAGGGCCTGCAGTACACCCTGTTCCGACCGTTCAACTGGATCGGCCCCGGCCTCGATTCCATCTATACCCCGAAGGAGGGCAGCTCCCGGGTGGTGACCCAGTTCCTGGGCCAGATCGTACGCGGCGAGAACATCAAGCTGGTGGACGGCGGCGTTCGCAGGCGTGCCTACACCTATGTGGATGACGGCATCGACGCGCTCATGACCATCATCGAGAACAAGGGCGGCGTGGCGGACAAGCGCATCTACAACATCGGCAATCCCAAGAACAGTCACTCCGTGAAGGAGCTGGCGGACATGATGCTGGAGATTGCGAACGGCATGCCGGAGTACGCCGCGACCGCGAAGAAGGTGAAGCTCCTGGACGTCAGCGCCGACGACTACTACGGCAAGGGTTACCAGGACGTGGAGAACCGTCTGCCCAGCATCGAGCACACCCGCAAGGAGCTGGACTGGGAGCCGAAGATCGACATGAAGACGGCGCTGCGCAAGCTCTTCGAGTTCTACAAGGGCGACGTGGCGGTGGCGCGCCGGCTGGTGGAAGAGAACAACAGCGGCAGCTGATCCGGATGCCGCAACTTGCATTAAAGATCGATGTTGACACCTTGCGCGGCACGCTAGAAGGCGTGCCGCCGCTAATGGATGTTCTGAAAAAACACAACGCGCAGGCTACGTTCCTGTTCAGTCTCGGACCTGACAATACCGGCCGTGCACTGCGCAGACTGCTACGCCCCGGGTTCCTGAAAAAAGTATTTCGTACCAACGTCGCCGGCAATTACGGTTTGAAAACACTGATGTATGGCGTGTTGATTCCGGGGCCGGACATCGGCAAGCGCGGTGCCGACGTGATGCGCGCTGTGCGCGATGCCGGGTTCGAAGTCGGGATTCATACTTGGGACCATATACGCTGGCAGGATTTCGTGGCGCGACGCGATGCGAACTGGACACGCCGGGAATTCGTGAAGGCGGTTGAACGATTTCGTGAGGTGTTCGGAACGGAACCGAAAACTTTCGGGGCCGCTGGCTGGCAGATGAACGCGCACGCCTTCGGGCTGGAGCACGAATTTCACCTGCATTACGCCAGCGATACGCGCGGCACACATCCGTTCCTGCCGGATATGCATGGTAAGGTATTCAGCGTGCCGCAGATTCCAACCACCTTGCCGACATTGGACGAGTTGGTAGGCGTGGATGGCATAACGGTCGATAACGTCGCCGACCATCTGCTGAAACTCACCGAAGGTACTCCAGCTTCCCCCCATGTTTATACGCTGCATGCGGAACTCGAAGGCATGGCCTTGCGGCCGGTGTTCGAAAAGCTGTTAAGTGGCTGGCGCGCACAGGGCTACGAACTGGTGGCGACGGAAACCCTGGCCGCCGTGCTGGACCGCAAAACGCTGCCGATTCATCAGGTTGTGATGGGCGAATTGCCGGGACGTTCCGGTACGCTGGCACTGCAGGGACAGCAACTCGAAACAGACGGTATAATTCGCGATCTCGCAAAAACCGTTTCGCATTCGTAACGAGACATTACCCAGAGGACATCATCCATGGCTTACAAGCATGTCAAGCTGCCGGCCGGCGGCGCCAAGATCACCATCCAGAACGGAAAACTCAATGTGCCGGATAACGCCATCCTTGGGTATGTGGAAGGCGACGGCATCGGTGTGGACATTACGCCTGCCTCACTGAAAATATGGAATGCGGCTGTCGAAAAGGCTTACGGCGGAAAGCGCAAAATCCACTGGTGCGAGATTTATCTGGGTGAGAAGGCGCAAAAGCTTTATGACGGAAACTTCTTCCCGGACGAAACCCTGGAAGCCATCAAGGAACTGGTGGTTTCGATCAAGGGTCCGTTGACCACGCCGATCGGCGGCGGCTTCCGTTCGCTGAACGTGACATTGCGCCAGGATCTGGATCTGTATGCCTGCGTGCGGCCAGTCAAGCATTACCCCGGTGTGCCGTCACCGCTAAAGAAACCGGAAGACGTGGACGTGGTGATCTTCCGTGAGAATACCGAAGACGTCTACGCCGGTATCGAATACCAGGCCGGCAGCGACAAGAACAGGCAGCTAGCCAAGTTCCTGCGCGAGCAATTGGGCGCCAAGTTCTTCGAGGACGCGGGGCTGGGTGTGAAACCGATTTCGGCGTTTGGCTCGAAGCGTCTGGTACGCAAGGCGATCCAGTATGCGATCGATTACGATCGCAGCTCGGTGACGCTGGTGCACAAAGGCAACATCATGAAGTTCACGGAAGGCGCCTTCCGTCAGTGGGGCTATGATGTGGCCAAAGAGGAATTCGGTGCGACGCTGCTGGATGGCGGTCCGTGGATGGAATTCAAGAACCCGAAGACCGGCAAGCAGATCGTGATCAAGGACATGATCGCCGATATCATGTTCCAGCAGATGCTGCTGCGACCAGCCGAATACGACGTGCTGGCAACCCCGAACTTAAACGGCGACTATCTGTCTGACGCAATTGCCGCGGAAGTCGGCGGTGTCGGTATTGCACCAGGCGCAAATATTGGTGATTACCTGGCGGTGTTTGAAGCCACGCACGGTACAGCGCCAAAACACGCGGGACTCGACAAGGCCAACCCGGGTTCACTTCTGTTCTCGGGTGTGATGATGCTGGAATACATCGGCTGGCATGAAGCAGCAGAACTGATTCAGAAGGCCTATGCCAAGACCGTGGCGAGCGGCATCGTGACCTACGACTTTGCTCGCCAGATGGCAGGTGCAACCGAGGTCAAGACCAGCGCATTCGCTGATGCGGTGGTCAAGAATCTGTAAGCAGTTCGATTGCGACGCGAAATAACGGCGGCCGGTGGCCGCCGTTTTCTTTTGTTACTGCCTGGCCTCAGTGTTTAGTGCTATCCGGTGACGTCCAGCGTTTCAGCCAGGCGTTTACGGTGTTGTGCCACATGACGCTGTTCTGCGGCTTGGAGACGAAGTGTGTCTCATCCGGAAAGGTCAGGAATTCACTGGGAATGCCCTGCCGCTGCAAGGCGGTAAATGCGCCGAGTCCCTGGGTAATCGGAATCCGGTAATCGTGCGAACTGTGCACCACCAGCATCGGCACGCGCCAGTCTTTCACATGGTCCAGCGGATTGAACTTTTCGTAATTCGCCGGATGATCGTATTGTGTGCCGCCATTCTCGTGTTCCTCGAACCAGAGTTCGTCGGTGGCGTAATACATCATGCGCGCGTCGAATACGCCGTCGTGATCCACCAGGCATTTCCACGGCTGATTCCAGACGCCGGCCATCCAGTACACCATGTAACCGCCGTAACTGGCGCCGAGCGCGCAGGCGCGCTTGCTGTCCAGAAACGGGAACTGCTTGAGTGCTGCTTCCCAGCCGGCCTTGAGATCGTCAAGCGGCCGGTCGCCCCAGTGTTGCGAGATGGCATCGGTGAATGCCTGACCGTAGCCGGTGGAGCCATGGAAATTGATTGCAACCACGGCAAATCCCTGGCCAGCGTACGTTTCCGGGTTCCAGCGGTAATGAAAATCATCGGTCCAGGCGCCTTGCGGTCCGCCATGCACCAGGAATGCAACCGGGTATTTCTTGCCGGGAATATAACCAACCGGCTTCATCACGTACCCCTGCACCGTATCGTTGTGCCAGCCCTTGAAGGTGAAGAAATCGAAATCCGCGAACTCGATGGTCTTGAGACGTGCGGCGTTGAAGCGGGTGATCTGGTGGAAATTTTCGCCATGCAGACCGGCCAGATACAAATCGGTGGGATGCTGGAAATCCTGTCGGGCGATCACAAGATGTGAACCGGACACGTCAAAGCCGGTAACCGTGCCGTCACTGGCCAGCTTGCTGACTGCACCGCTGCGGGTATCCACTGCGAACAATGCGTGGTTTCCCCAGTCGTCGGCACTGGTATAAAGCGTGCTGCCGTCAGGCGAAATGGCGAGTGGCCCGGCGGTGCGATCCCAGTCGGGATCAACTTCGTGCGTCCGGCCGCTCGCGATATCCCGCGCCATGATGGCAAAGCGGTCAGCTTCGAAACCGGGGGTCTTCATGGCGAGGTAATAAAGTGTCTTGCCGTCAGGCGAAACCAGCGGAAAGCCGTCCCAGGCCAGATTTTTTGCAGTCAGGTTGGTGGGCGCCGCCGAGCCGTCCGCTGGCACCGCATAGATATCGAAGTTGGTGGACCAGGGTTCCGTGGTCCCGGCGATACGTACGTCGAAATAGACGGTCTTGCCGTCCGGGGAGATCGTGTACTCGGTGTCATCGCCTTCGGGTTTGGACGGAACGTCACCGTCAATACCCTTGGTGAGCCAGACCGGGTCACCTACGAGCTTGCCATTGCCATCCAGCCTCGCCATGAACAGTTGCGAACGCCGGCCATCCGACCATTTGTCCCAGTGGCGCACGAACAGGCGGCGATACAGTCTGCCGCTGGCCTTGTCGGCGGCGGCTCCCGACGTCCTGTCTTTCGCCGCACTCGCACCTCCCTGTGCAGCGCGCGCGTCGAGGCGGGCCTTGGTGCAAGCCAGATCGTTGCAATCGGTGAATACGTCCAGCGACAGCAGCAGGTGCTGGCCGTCGGGCGAAATCTGATAGTTGTTGATATCCACCGGCAGTTTACTGATCTGTTCCGGGTTACCGCCGGCGGCGGCTTGCCATAGCTGGCTGGAGCCGGTTTTGTCGGACAGGAAATACAAGGTTTTGCCGTCAGCCGACCAGCGTGGACTGTTGCCCGGCATCAGTTTCTGCGGCTTGGCGCCCGGCTGCTTCAGGTTCAGGGTCCAGATGCTGGTCATCCCCTTGTTGGCGGCATAGTCCGTTTCGCGGACCGAGAAGGCGACCTCGGCGCCGTCCGGAGACAGGTGCGGGTCGCTGACCCGCGCCATCATTGCCAGGTCCATGGCGTTGAATGGGTGGGTGGAGGCACTGCCCGCGGCGAAGGCGGGGGTGGCGAACAGGGCCAGCACAAGGACGGTCAGCAAGGATTTCATGCGGGAACTCTCCTGCGGCAGAAGTGGCAGGCCGGTCACGGTAAAGAGCGGGCGGCCATAAATCAAGCACAGCGGCTCCGCGGCCCGGCCGGTTTCCGGTCAAGGGCATTTGCGGCGCGGATTCAGTAAAATAGGCAATCTTTATTCCTGATTCGTCCGCTCGGCCATCCCGGCCGGGTGGTTTTCCAGTCGCGGAGTGTCCATGTATCAGCCAGCCGAAACGGAAACCTCGTCCCATCCGTCCTTCATTTTCTCCGGCCAGTTGCCACGGCTCGATGCGCTGCGCACAGCCATCAACGACCTGTATCTGGCGGACGAGAGCCGTTGCGTTGATTCCCTGCTGTCGCAGGTAAAGCTCGATGCGGCGGCGCGCGAACGGATTCACTCGCGAGCGGCCACGCTGGTGCAGGCGGTGCGCGCCAACAGCAGCGACAAGGGCGGCGTGGAAGCCTTTCTGCACCAGTACGACCTGTCCTCGCAGGAAGGCATGGTACTGATGTGCCTTGCCGAAGCGCTGTTGCGGATTCCGGATGCGGACACCGCGGACAAGCTGATTCGCGACAAGATCGTGAACGGAAAATGGGAGGATTACCTGGGCGCGAGTGGTTCGCTGTTTGTGAACGCGTCCACCTGGGGGCTGATGCTGACCGGCAAGATCATCAGGCTGGATCAGAGCGTGGAGAAGAACCTGTCCACGTTCATGGGCAAGCTGGTGGCCCGTCTGGGCGAGCCGGTGATTCGTACTGCGTTCCGTCAATCGATGCGCATCATGGGCCATCAGTTCGTGATGGGGCGCAACATCGAAGACGCGCTCAAACGGGCCGACAGCAGTGCCAACAAGGCGTATCGCCATTCCTATGACATGCTCGGCGAAGCTGCGTTGACCGCGCAAGATGCCGAGCGCTATTTCAAATCGTACTCGGTTGCCATCGATGCGATCGGTGCAACCGTCGGCAAGGATGAAAGCGTGTTCGCCGCGCCGAGTATTTCGGTGAAGCTGTCTGCGTTGCATCCGCGTTATGAATTTGCCCAGCATCAACGCGTGCTCGATGAGCTGGTACCGAAACTGATTGTCTTGGCGGAACGTGCCAAACAATACGGCATGGGTCTGACCGTCGATGCAGAAGAAGCGGAACGCCTGGATCTGTCGCTGGACGTGATCGAGGCGGTTTACCGTTCGCCGTCGCTGCACGGCTGGGAAGGTTTCGGTCTCGCCGTTCAGGCGTACCTGAAGCGCGCACCCGCCGTGATCGATTGGCTGATTGCGCTGGCCAAACAGGGCAAACGCCGGATTCCGGTGCGTCTGGTGAAGGGCGCCTACTGGGATAGCGAGATCAAGCGCGCCCAGGAGCGTGGCCTGGACGGCTATCCGGTGTTTACGCGCAAGCCGAGCACCGACGTTTCCTATCTGGCCTGTGCCCGCAAGATGCTGCTGAACCGGGATGTGCTGTATCCGATGTTTGCGACCCACAACGCACAGACGCTGGCCACGGTTCTGGAGTTGTGCGGCGGCGATTACGGGTTCGAGTTTCAGCGTCTGCACGGCATGGGGGAAGAGTTGTACGGCGAAGTGGTCGGCAAGGACAAGC
>DASUXE010000313.1:0-2381 GCA_036378075.1 Gammaproteobacteria bacterium | reverse complement strand
ACAGTGCTGCGATCCATATCTGCATTAATTTCCTCATCTCGATTACCTCGCTTGATTGCATTCAGTCAGATCGTGCCGTTCGCCGCCTGCGCATAGCGCACCGCGGCAAGCGACTGCAGCAGATTCACCCGTTGCTGCCAGAGTTGCGGCAGCCGGCTCCGGTCGCCTGGATTAACCGCTGCGTGATTGATCTCGTAATCGACCAGCGCAATGCGGTCTTCAAGCGCCGCCACCGTTGCCGCAGTACCGGCGCTGATCACCATGTGATCGGTGCTCGCATTCAGCGACAGCACTGCGCTCTCCAGATAACGCGATTGCAACACCAGTTGCGGCACCGACGCCGATGCCACGCTGCCCACCGTCGTGGTATCAGAAGATTGCTTGCGCATTCCGGGAAACATCGCCAGCATCACCGCTATCACGATCGATGCCACCAGCGCGATACTCGCGGCGCGCAAACGTTGCGGTCTGATTTCGGGGATTGCATCGCCGTGTTCGACCCGCGCCAGTACCGCTGCCCACGCACCGTCTGGCGGGGCAAATTCCGGCAGCCTTGCGAGCATGGCGCGCATTTCGACCAGTGTATTGAACTCGGCCGCACATTCCGCGCATACCCGTGTATGCGCCTGAACGGCGGCATCCACGGGCTCGCCGTCGCGCAGCGCGATCAATTGCTCAGGACTGGCGTGCATGACTCTTCACCTGCTTCATTGACGGCCCAGTTACGCATGCGTGCGTAAGCGCGCACCAACTGGGATTTCGAAAAACTCGTGGAGGCATTCAGCATCCGGCCGATTTCCTGGTGGGTATACCCTTCGACATCGTGCAGCCACACCACGGCACGGGCTTCCGCTGGCAGCATTTCCAGGGCGCGTTCCAGATCCAGAACATCGGAACCGCTGTCGCCGTCACGCGGCACGCCGGCATCATCGCCGTCGATCAGCTCGAGACGTCGCCGTTGCCAGGGTGAGCGCAAGTGCATCAGGCAGTGGTTCACCGTTATGCGCCGCACCCACATGCCGAACGGCGCGTCGCCGCGAAATTCGGACAGGTTACGCAGTACCTCGACAAAGGTGTCCTGCAACGCGTCTTCGGCCAGTTCCGGTTTAACCAGCAGGCGGCGCGCGAGGTTGTAGGCGGGACGCGCGAACAGATTGAACAATTCGGCTTGCGCGGATGCTTCACCCTGCCGGGCGCGGCCCAACAGCTCGGGGTCAACGGATTGCTGGAACGGGCTTGCCATACCCTTAAGATGCCCGAGCGGCGTGAAAGGTCGCAACCGGCCGGGATTTTTTTACCTGAACTTGCGTGATCCGGATTCTGGGCTATTTGATCCAGGCGGTAATGACCGGTGGACGCCGGGATGTCGGCGGCATGACGGCGCCGGCATAGCCGGCGATGAGCGGCAATACCGGCGTGACATCCGGCGGCAGCTGCAGTTGTTTGCGCCACTGGTCGGTCTGCAGGACATCCCGGGCCAGGCCAATCGGGCAGGTTGCGAGTCCCATGCTGTACGCGGCCAGCATCAGATTCTCTGCAGCCAGATAGCAGTCGCCAACCGGGCTGAAGCCACCGGTTCCGGCGCAGATCACGATCAGGGTTCCGGCACCGTAGAAAATATCGAATTCACGGTCGGCCAGCGGCAACGCCTCACGCCACTGTGGATCATGGGCGAGTGCGGCCTTGATCTCCGTGGACAGCGCAGTCAGCAGCTGGCGATCCTGGATAATTGCAAAACTCCAGGGTTGCTGGTTGCGTGCGCTCGGTGCCCGGACAGCTGCGTCGAGGAGCGCGTTTACGGTTTCCGCATCAACCCGTCGATCAGTATAGATACGCGTTGCGCGCCGTTGCCGGATTGCGTCAAGCACTGTCATTGACACCGGATATCTCCCGCGTCACGCCGATACTGCTGCCTGCGCAGATTTCGGTTTCATTACGACACCTGTGAAACAGGCGGCGACCTCGTCGGCGGTAAGCGTTTCCTTCTCTTCAAGCGCACTGATCAACGCCTGTATCTCGGTGCGATGACCGAGAATCAACTGGGATGCACGGCTTTCAGCCTCGCTGAGCAAGGTCTTGACCGCGCGGTCAACCAGTTCCGCGGAATGCTCGCTGAAACTGCGTGGCTGTGCGATCTCTCGTCCCAGAAAGGGCGCATCCTCGCTCTCGCGCAAATCCATCGGTCCAATCTCCTCAGACATCCCCCATCGCGACACCATTGAACGGGCCAGGTTGGTGGCGGCACGGATATCGTCACCCGCTCCGGAGCTCACGTTACCAAGCAACTGCTGCTCCGCAGCGCGCCCCGCCAGCATCACCGCGAGCCGGTCCCGCAGATAATCCTCCGACAGGGTGTAGCGCTCGTGTTCAGGCAGTTGCTG
>DASUXE010000312.1:0-7290 GCA_036378075.1 Gammaproteobacteria bacterium | reverse complement strand
GGAGCGTAACGGGCCAGCCGAATGGCGGGCTTGTACTAAAGGTCCTGGTCGATCCGGTCACTCCTTCGACGCTGTACGCCTGCGCCAATGGGGGCTTTTTCAAAAGTACCGACGGCGGTGCGTCATGGTCACTGTCGTTGTCGGTGACAAACCAGGCATACGATGCTGCGATCGAACCCGAGAACCCTTCGACCCTTTACGTCGCCTCCGACACGATCTACAAGTCGACCGATGCAGGTAAGACATGGACGGCGGTGGAAAACGGCATCGGAACGATCTCAAGCGGCTCTGAACAGGACTACATTCAACATGTGAGCGTCGATCCGGTAACGGACGGTACGGCTTATGCGACCAGCCTCAACACAGGACTGTACAAGACAACCGACGGCGGTAAGTCATGGAGTGCAATCAATACCGGCCTGACGTCGTTGATTGGCCCCGATACGCAGTTTGGTCAAATTGTTGTCGACCCCGTGAACCCGCAGAATTTGTATGTAAGCGTGGGCACGAGCACCACTTCAGAAAATGGCATCTACAAAAGCACCGATGGCGGTAGCCACTGGACAGCAGCCTACACCGGCGTCTATGCCGGAGACGTGGTGGTTGATCCGCACGACGACACACACCTTTTTGCAGTGATCAATTTTGCGGTGGACATGAGCACCAGCTCGGGCGCGAGCGGCAGCTGGACCGCCCTGTCCGCTTCGCCGGCAGGTGCAGCACTCGTGCGTATCGACCCGACCAATTCCCAGAACCTGTTTGTCAGTACCGGTGAAGCGCTCTATTACAGTACAAACGGCGGCACTAGCTGGACAGAAGGGGCCAACAATACCTCGTTCACGATTTCAGACATTGCCATCGATCCTGTTACTGATAACAATCTGTACATCAGCACCTCGGGGCTTGGTCTTTACAAGAGTACCGATGGAGGGCAAACCCTCGCGGAATCGGATTCGGGATTGCACGGCGTTGCTGGTATCAGTCAGATGGTTATGGGCAGCGACGGCGCAATGTATATCGGCAGCGATGCATCAGGAGTGTTCAAGAGCACGGACCTCGGTGTTAACTGGTCATCTGTCAACAACGGTTTGGGGCTCACGGGCAGTGTTGCGTCCATCTATGCCCTGGTGGAAGACCCGCAAACCCCTGCAACGCTCTATGCAGGATCCCCGAATGGCTTATTCAAGACCACTAATGGTGGAGCCAGCTGGACGCTGCAGAGTAACGGCAAAACCGACGCGTACACGTATGCAGTCGCGATCGATCCTGAAAACTCCAAGAATGTTTACGCCGGCACGACTTCAGGAGGCGTGTTCAAATCCATGGATGCAGGCAGTTCCTGGCAATCTGCATCCATCGGACTACCAGTGGATCTTATTCGTTCTTTGGCTGTAGATCCCACCAACGGCAATATTGTGTATGCCGGCACCGAAGCGAATGGGCTGTACCGAAGCACTGACGGCGGTGCACATTGGAGCGCAGACAATACCGGCCTCCAGAAGTTATCAATCCGGGCAATCGCGATTGACCCCGCCAACTCGCAAAACGTTTATTTGAGTTTGATCAATGGCGGCATTTACAAGTCTACGGACGGCGGCAATACATGGGCCGCCGCCAACACCGCGATTACACAGACATATCTATATCCGAGCTTGATCGTGGACCCGACCAGAACTGCCACCCTGTACGCAGTGCCCTTCGGAATTGGTGAAGATATGTATGTCACTACAGACGCCGGCATGGATTGGCAGGCAATAACGCCGTTTGGGTTGGCAACCTCACCCGTGCAGGTCACGATCTCGGCTGCTGCGCTGGATCCGCAGCATCCGCAGAACCTGTACGGTGCCGCGTCCGATGGCCGAATCTATGGTTTCAGTAGCGTGACGCCGACAACCAAGGCCGGCAGCGTGACCACAACAGTGAATACGGCCGCCAGTGGGCAGCTATCGGCAACATTGAGTGGCGCCGGCGGTATTCTTGATTTCGCAATTGCCTCCCCGCCCGCTCATGGCACTGTCACTATTACCGACGCAACATCAGGTACATTTACCTACACGCCGACCAGTAATTTCAGCGGCTCAGACAGTTTTACGTTTACGGTGTCCGCGGCAGGCGCAGTATCCGCACCAACGACAGAATCCATTACCGTGACCTCATCGGCGACGCAAACTTCATCTGGTGGTGGCAGTGGCGGCGGCGGCGCACTGTCCTGTTGGGCGTTGCTGCTGCTCGTCAGCCTCACTGCGCGACGAAGCTCTCAACGTGCGGACTGCCGGTAGGAGTCGGCGTGGCTTCGGTATCAGGGAAATGATCCGCTGGGTCGCAGTTGGCTGGGTTGAAAGCTTGAGACAGATTCTAGCACTTAGCCTGACTCCTCCTTCAGCCACGACCAGGCCTCTTTCAGGCTCTCGAACATGCGACTGGAATAGCCGCGGTTGAGACAGACGTCCTCGTAGAATTCGAATTTGTCACGCTGGAAATGGTGAGCCGGCACGACCACTGCGATCCGGATATCGCGCGGCACACCGCGTTTGTGGTAGTAGTCCGGCAGGCCGTAGATATCGGCCAGCGGTGCCGCAACGATCTCGATGCCGGAGTAATCGAGCAGAAAACGACGCACGTTGTATTTGCTCTGCAGTTCGATGGCCGCGTCGGTCTGCGCTATCGCATCGCCCTGCTTTGTCTGCCCGGTACAAACGATACGCGCGGCTTTTTCTTCCGGCAAATATTCGATCTGCCATGCCATGGCACACCCCTGAATTAATCCCAGGCGGCGAGCCTAGCACGCAGTAAGCAGGCGTCCAACCGACTGCCGCGGATAGATCGCAATTTGACACCGGAACCCGAATAAAGAAAGCCCCGCCGCACGGGGGTGCACGGCGGGGCCGGGGATGCCAGAAAAAGGCTTATTTCTGGCTGGGGATGAACTCCTGTTCGACCGCTTCACGCATCAGGCTGGGCGGTATCAGACCCTGACTGAGCACGAAGTCGTTGAATTTCTGACGATTGAATTTATCGCCCAGTTCGACCTGCGCGGCACCACGGATTTCCATCAGCTTGTGATAGCCGTAGTAATAGCTGGTGGCCTGACCGGGCATGCGGAATGCGAAGCGGTCCGATTCTTCCTTGGCAAACGCCGGTGACAGCACGACTTCGCGTTCGAGGAAGGTTTTGACCTCGGCCGGTGTGATCATGCCGAGGTTGACCATCGGATCGAGGAACGCGCGCGCAGCACGCAGCAATCTGTTCTGCAGCGTGATCAACTGACCGTCGAGCGGTTCATACGGTTGCATTTCGGCTTCCGAATACAAGGCCCAGCCTTCAACGTTGGCGCTGTTGAATGCGAACACGGCGCGCGCAATCGAGGTGCCGTGCTCGATCATGCTGGCGAATTGCAGTTCATGACCGGGACGGCCTTCATGCGCGGTGAGTGTCCAGGCCGCGGCGTCGAAGGTGTCGTCGTCCATGCCGCCTTTCTGGCCGGCGTTGTCGGGCAGCACGAATTCACCGTACTGACCGGTGTTGCCGATCAGACGCGGCGCTTCCATGTGCGGGGCAGGTTCGGCGGCAGTTTCCGCGGCCGAGCCCATGCGAATCATCATGGCGCGGTTCGGCAAGGTGACGATGTGTTCCTTGCGGATGATGGTTTCGATTGCGGCGAGACGCTGCCTGTAGAACGGCAGAATGTTCTTCGGGCTCAGCTGATTTTTCTTCAGCTCGCGGATCACGTCGCGATAGTCGGTGCTCTTGTAACCATGCTGTTTGGCGACCAGGATCGCCATGCCTTCCATCTGGTGCTGAATCTCGGCATACGAGAACAGCGCTTCCTGAATCAGCGCGTGCGGATCTTCGTCCACGCCCATGTCGTGCAGGTTCTGCGCATAGATCGCTTCCGGCAGCCGACTGTTGGTGCGTGCGTGAGGCACGACATCGCGCTTGACCCAGGCGACGTAGTCGTTGAGCTGCGTTTCAAGTTTTACGTACGGTGCCTGCCAGCCTTTCACCTGGCTCTTGGCGAGCAGTTGCTTGATACCGGGGATGTACTGTTGCGCGTCCTGAATATCCTGCGCGACTTCATCCTTGTACGGCCCGACCAATCCCGGGCGTTTCAGATCGGCTTCGAACAGTGCCTCGGCCTGTTCGGTGATCGGCGGACGGCCCGGCAGCATGCCGGCATAGGCTTGCATGCGCTTGACCACCGCCTGCTGACGGCTGGCGGGAACCTGCGGATTGATGAGCGCGCGGATGCCCATGAACACCAGCTGCGGCACGTTGGTGTAATTGAGCAGGTACTGGTGCTGCAGGGCGGTGTCGGTCTTGGCGTCTTTGGCGGCGCCGATCAGGATTTCGATGTCCTGCCTGACCTGTGGCTGGGTGGTCTTGGCCAGGCGTGCGTTGAGCTGGGCGATGTCCTGGTCGATGGCCTTGTTGAGCCGATCGATCAGGTCCGGCGTGAGGCTGGTGGCCTGTTCATCGAGACCGTCGATGCCAAGTTGCCCGCCCTGCTCGGGCGAGAATTCGGCCAGGGTCTTGAGGATGATCTGGGCATTCTGGTTGCTCTCGGCCACCCAGGCGGGCGGCTGCGGCGCGGCAGCCTGCGCGGAGGCGGCAAGGCCGATGGCGGCGACGGCGGCCGTCAGCACCAGTGATTTGGTTTTCTTCATGAAATATCCCTCGGTAAGTCAGCTAACCCGCCGGTTGGCGGGGGTTATCAAGCGGGTGGGCAACCGGCCATCCTGACCGGTCCCCTCCTCTCCCTAGGTGTTATGCTTAACTATAACAGCAAATCTGTAATTAGCAAGATATATATGGGTGGATTTTTGCGGGCCGGGTGGCAGGTAGATTTCGCGACGGTCACCTCAATTTCAGGTTGATTTACCTGCAGCCATTCTGGGCCTATGGTTATAGGCTCTTCCAATAGAAGGCAGATTGCTGGTGGCCCGCGGCAGATTCGTCGCTTCGACCTGTTTCGCGCTGTGCATGCTGCTGGCACTGGCTGGCTGCGCGCCACCGTTCCCGCCAGTTGCACCCGGCAAGCCTGCAACGACGATTTCCGGTGCCGCCTCCGGTTCGGTTTCCATTGCAGGTTCTGCGGCGATCGCGGTGTACGCGACCGACTCGAAAGGCCATCCGCTTGCTGATGTGCTGGTTTACGCTCAGCCCGTCGGTCCCGGTACAAGCGTCGCACCACCCGATCAGCCCGCGGTGCTCAATATTCTGGATCGACAGTTCGAGCCGGCGATATTGCCGGTCCGCAAGGGCGGCTCGGTTCTGATCCAGAACCTCGACAGCGTGACACACGACATCTATTCGTTTTCCGAGGCGCGGCCGATGTCGCTGCGGCTTGCAGCGGGCGAGCGGCATACGGTTTCGAGATTCAGGCGCACCGGCGTGGTCACGGTGGGCTGCAAGGTTTACAACGACATGCGTGGCTACATTTACGTGACCGACGCGCCCTACTTCGGCAAAACGGATGCGCACGGTTACCTGCGGCTTGCCGGCTTGCCATCCGGGCGCTACAAACTGGGTGCATGGCGTGCTGGCAGCGCAAACGATGAGGTTGCCGGTTATCCACGCACGCTGACGCTGACCGCACATGCCGATCAAGTGGTGCATGTGCGTCTGTAGCCTGAAGCGGAAACACAATTCGGAACGCACACGTTGAACGTGACATTGTGGTAAGGATAAGACTGATGCACAGCCTGCAGTTCAGGATTTTTGCGCTGGTGTTCGGCTTGCTGCTGCTTATTCAATCGGCGAGCTTGTTTCTGCTGTACCGGAAAGTCCAGGAGCAGGCCGTGCAGACTGTTAATGCGCGTCTGGACAGCGGGCGCCGGGTGTTCGTTGATCAGTTCGAAACACGGCGCAAGACTCTGGCGATTTACGCTCAGACGCTGGCCAAGGATTTCGGTTTGCTCGAAGCCTTTAATGAAGGCGGCCGGAGCCTGCTGCACGCGCTGGACAAGCGCCGCCGGCGCGTGGAGGCGGATATTGCCGTCGCCGTAGACATGAAAGGCCGGATTCGCGCAGATACGATGCGCTCCGGACTCGCGGGCCGCCCGTTCGAACTGGCGACCGATGCCATACCGTATGCCGCCGAACACATACTGTTTCTGAATCTTAGCGGCACCACTTACGAATTTACGGCGGCACCGCTGCTGGCGCCGAATCGCGTCGGCTGGGTGCTGCTGGGATTCCGGTTGAACGATGCGATCGCACAACACTTCGGCGCGCTCAGCTCGCTCGATGTGACGTTTCTGGAACAGGGCAACGACAGCCGCTGGCAACCGCTCGCTTCGACGCTGCCGGCCGGCGCGCTGAGTGCACTTGGGCGTGATGCAACGACGGCAAACGCATTGCCGTTCAACGGCAGTATCAAGCTCGGCCGCGAAACCTACCTCGGACAGGACATCGAATTGGGTGGCGCACCGGGCCAGCGGGTGACCGCTCTGCTGCAGAGTTCCGAAAGTGCCGCGCTTGCCGATTACAGCTCGTGGTGGTGGCAGATCGTCGAAGTATTCGGCATCGCCTTGCTGCTCTCGATACTCGGCGCCTGGCTGCTGGCACGCGGCGTGACCAAACCGGTGCGGTTGTTGCTGGAACAGACCAGCGCGATCGAAGCCGGCAATTATGCGGAGCCGATCACCGTACAGCAGTGCGGCGAACTCGGGCAGCTCGTGGACAAGTTCAATCGCATGCAGGAGGCAATTGCAAAACGCGAAGCCTCCATTCGACATCATGCGCAGCACGACGATCTGACCGGTTTGCCGAACCGCAGTCACCTCGAACATCTGATCGGCCAGAGCCTGCAACAACGTGGTTCCAGCAAGCAGCGCCTGGCGGTGATGGTAATGGGGCTGGATCGCTTCAAGGACATCAACGATACCCTGGGTTACGAGGCAGGCGACCGGCTGCTTTGCGAAGTGAGTCAGCGCCTGTGCGAAATCGCCGGCAGCAACAATGTGGCGGCCCGGGTTGGTGGCGACGAGTTCGGAATTCTCCTGAACAATGTCAAGCTGCGTGATGTACCCGGCGAATTGACGCGGTTTGCAACCGCGTTTACCAGTCCGTACCAGGCCGACGGTCTCACTCTGCATCTGTCTGCGCGCATCGGTCTCGCCTGCTACCCGGATCACGGCCACGACGCGGCCATCCTGCTGCGTCACGCCGACATGGCGAAGTGGACGGCCAAGCAGCATCGTCTGCCCTATGCCATTTATGACGGCAGTCAGGATCGTTTCAGCCGCTTAAGGTTGAGTCTGCTCGGCGAACTGCAACAGGCGATTCAGC
>DASUXE010000311.1:0-3984 GCA_036378075.1 Gammaproteobacteria bacterium | reverse complement strand
ACGGTGAAGTCCGCGTTGGGCATGATAAACATCGCTCCGCCATGGCCATTTATTTCGCCGGTCGCAAGTATCACCGGTGAGTCGTAATTACCACCCGTATCGGTTAGATATTTCGGCATCGACTCATCGCCCACCGGCACCGGTGTCATGTCGTAGGAGGTGACGAACTCGTAGTCCGGCCAATAGGGCAGCGTGTTGGAGTCGTTGTTGTAGGCGCCCTTGCCGCGCGGACCGTGCCAGTGGGCGGCCGGATTTTCGGCGCCGCTCACCACCACCAGACCGGCGAAGTGATCGCTGAAATAGGCGTCGTAGGTGCCGTTGCCGATCGGATCGGCGACGACGTGCACGTCCTGCACACCCGTCTCCGCGAGCGCGCCGGCACCGTGATGCGACATGATGCTTTGCGAGGCGCTGCCACCGCCGCTACTGCTGCCACTACCACTACCGCTACCACTACCACCGCCTGTTGGTTCATCTGGGCCGTGCGCTGGCGGGGCCGGCACGTAGCCGGCATAAGTGGGCGTGCCGGTCACATCCACTGCGACCAGGCCGCCCAGCCCATAGGCGATGTAGGCCATGATCCTGTCGCCCGGCAGATCCACCACGTCCACACGGTTCGCGTTGTAGTAGTACTTGCCATAACGGTCGAAGCGCGCCCAGGGGTAATGATCGAGCGGTGTGTTGTCCCGGTTGCTGATCAACTCGCGCGACGCTTCCTGCCAGGTCGGCATGCCGTCGGCGTCAATATTTTCGCCGCTCAGCACGTCAACCGCTTTTTCGTGTTCGTAGCCGAACCAGTCCTCGCGGGTGGTGGCATCGGCGTACAGGTTGTAGCTGGCCAGGTGTGTCAGGTCAGTCGGGTCATAGATACCGATGCCGAGAAACTTCAGCACCGCATACAGCTTGCCGTTGTGCATCTTCAGGCTGACCGGGCCACCCCACGGATTCTCGCCTGCGTATTTCAGCGTCCAGGTTTGCGCGCCATCAATCGTGATGGCGGAGCCCGGCGCGGCGTTGAGCAGATTGGAGAGCTTGGTCTTCTGAATGCCGAATGCCTGATTCGCGATCAGGAGCTGGTAATCGGGCTCGGTCTCCGTGCCCTCGTTGTAGACCAGAAGATCATCAATTACGCCGTTGGTGTGCTCGGCAGCAAGCGCAACGAGATGATTGCCGCCGCCATCCGAGTAGTCAACGTCGGGTGTGGTGTAGTTCACCGACAGCGTGCCCCGATAGACGGGTGCCGCCGGATTGGTGACGTCCACTACGCCGATGCCTTTCTCACCCATCGAGAGCAGGGCTATCGGCTGGTCCGGTACCACCGTGATGTTGCGGACCGTGCCCGGCAGGTTATCGATCTCCGAAACTGCGCCCTTGGTCATGCCGATCGTGGTCGCGGCGAAACGATTGGCCATGCTGTAGAGCACCCAATCACCCGCGGCATCGGAATAGTAATCAACAGCGATAGTAGCGCCGCCGATTTGTTTGACCTGTTGGTTGAGATATGCCTCCTGCATGGACGGAACGAATATCCCCATTCCGGCCAGAACCGCCTCCATGCGATCGGCCGCATCCGTAGGCAACACATATAAAAGGTCGTTACTCGCCACACTGTCAGCTCTCGATTTGCGCACGACAGATTTTGCAAAGGTCGCGATTTCATCGGCGGTTAGCGATGACAACTTCTTCGATGACAACATCTGCAATGACATGCCCTGCTCAGTGACAACCTGGTTCACCCAGGTGATGTCATAGGCAGAGATAGTGATCACACCATTGGTTCGGCTACCGTCTGCATCAAGTGTCTGCAGGAAACTGGCTATGCCCATCACCACCCTGTTTCGGGTCTTGCCGTGTTCGACTAAATCGATCGGGGTGACGACCTGGGCGCAGGCGGCACTGCCAAGCGTGAGTTCGCCAATGAAAAACTCGATGTCGCCGCCAGGTTGGCAATAGAAAGTACCTGTGTTATCGGTAATTGCGGTATAGGTGCCCGATTTGTAAGCCAGGTTCTGCACCGGGTCGTCAACGAAAGAGCCTTTTAAATATGTGTCAGGCGGCGGTGCAGGCGGGGGTGGTACAGGCGGCACAGGCGGTATCGGCGTCGTTGGCGTTGTGGGTGTCGTCGGTGTAGTGGGCGTATCTCCAGTACCGTTGCTCCCGCTCGTACTATCCGAAGACCAGCTGTTGCAACCGCCAGCGAGAGACAGCGCGAACGTTACCACTGACAAAATCAATATGCGGCGCGCGGCGGATAGCGGTTGTCGGATGCTGTCTGAATTATTGAACCGACTTGTCGTGATCATTCTCCCGAATACATGGGTTCCAATGTTCATTGCAGTTCCTTCCCGCATTGCCCCGCCGTCATGGTTGGGCTGCAGTTAACTTGATACCGGAAACAACACTACAACTTGCCCGCTGTCGTCTCATTGACGGCGGTCAATAAGAAATCCGGTTTTCGGTAAAAGCGGGTCAAAGTGCGGGTTTGAACAGGCTTAATCACTAGATTGACAAAGGAAACCACCAGGAAAAAAGGGACGCTAACCAGTTTTTGGAAACAATGGGCCCGGACTCCATTTACTATAATAATTTTCTTCCAGGAGGAGCTTCCTATGGGTATCACCATTACCGCCTTTGAGCGTTCACCGGATGGCGGCAAAGGTCTGGCGCGTGATACACGGGTGCGCTGGGCGCTTGAAGAAGTCGGTCAACTTTACGAGGTTCGCCTGGTTTCGTTTCGTGCCTTGAAGGAGCCGGTGCATCTTGCACTTAACCCTTTTGGCCAGATTCCGACGTATGAGGAAAACGGTCTCGTTCTGTTCGAGACCGGATCGATCGTGTTGCATATCGCCGAGCGCCATGTGGGTCTGCTGCCCGACGATGCCAACGCACGAGCGCGTGCGATCACCTGGATGTTCGCCGCGCTCAACACGGTGGAGCCACCTATCCTTGAATTCGCAAACGCCAGGCTTCTGGAGCGTGACAAGTCCTGGAGCACGGAGCGCCTGCCGCTGGTCGCGGATCGCGTTCGCGACCGTTTGACGCCGCTTTCCACTCGCCTGGGTGATGCTGACTGGCTCGATGGTGCGTTCTGCGCAGGTGACCTGCTGATGGTGTCGGTGCTGCTCCGGTTGAGAGCATCGGGGATTCTCGACGAATTTCCGAGCCTCGCCGCCTATGTCGCGCGCGGCGAAGCACGCCCCGCCTACCAGCGCGCATTCGCCGCGCAATTGGCGGTTAACGCCGGCAAGCCACCGGCTGGTTGATCCAGCTCATGTAAAGTGCAGGGGCGCAACCGGTACCTGACTGCCTTGAGCCATCGAGCATCGGCGCGATCCCTTCCTGTTGTTCAATATCAATCTTCACCCGGCATCGAAAGCCAGTTGCCTTCATCGTCAATCGGCGAGCCGGGCGGCACTTCGACCGCGCGCGCGTGCTTCGCAAGCAGCTTGTCGAGCTGCTGCGGGTCGAGCATCTGACGCGAGAGGCTGGCGCCCCAGGCCTGATCGGCGGCACTGCCGTGACGGTGCGCGAGCGCGACGCCCATTTCGTGCACGCGCTGGTCAAGCAGCGCAGCGACACCGGGTGTGGTTTTTGGATTGTGCGCGACCTGCGCCAGGGTGACGATGGTGCGATACGCGATGCGCCGCGTCAGCGCGTCGGTGTCATCCGGAAGTGTCGCAGCTTGCAGTCGGTCGAGCAGTTCTTCGACACCGAGTGCCTTGGGATCGGCAGCATGCTGAACGTCGAGACGCGCAAGTCGCGCGGGCGCGAGCAACGCACGCAGTGTCAGCTCCGCGGCCGCGTCGGCGGCGACCAGCGGATCGAACGGGGTGCCGGCGGAGTTTGCGAACAACTCGATCGTGTATTGCCGGTTCGAACTGCCATTGCGCGCCGCCGAGAGCAGCGGTACCAGTCGCTGCGGAACCCGCAACTCATCTGGCGACAAGGTTTCAAGTACGGCATCCAGTGCCGCGCGCTGTGCCG
>DASUXE010000310.1:0-3922 GCA_036378075.1 Gammaproteobacteria bacterium | reverse complement strand
ATCCAGTCCGGAGGTAATGTCGGCTGCGGTGTCCGGCAGCACCGTGTTTGCATACAGCGCGTTCAGTTCGCCGAGCTGTTGCCAACGGGCCCAATCATCATCCAGCGTCTGCTTTAACTGCCTGAGTTGATCGTCACGCGCGTAGGTACTGGCGCGTAACTGCGAGCGTGCGCTGATGACGGTCTGGTCCTGGCGGTCGCCGGTGAACAACGGCACGCTCAGCGTCACCATTGCGGACAGCATGTCGCTGTATGGCCGCCCCGCGGCGTCGTTGCCGGGACGATGGCCGTAGCTCAGCCCCACCCCCCACATCGGCTTGTAGGTCTGCCGCGCCAACTCGATCCCGGTCTGGTTCGCGGCAATTTTTTCATCCGCGCCGCGTAATACCGGATGTGCCGGCAGTCGATTCAGCAGTGTCTGGTACGAAGGCGGTGATGGCAGATCTGGCAGCGTATCCGTCAGAACCCGGTCTGCGTCATCTCCGAGCCAACGCACCAGTTCGGCATGCGCGGACTGTTGCGTATCCTCGAAATCGATCTGACGCGCTTTCGCGTCCGCCAGCGCCAGACGCGCGCGCAGCCATTGCTGCTGGGTTCCCTTGCCGTTTTCATACTGTTGTTTGGCGATCGCAACGCTTTGTTCCAGCGCGGACTCGCTGGCATGCACCAGCTCAATGGCGTGCCCGGCAAAATAGGCATTCAACCATGCGAGGCGCACCGCTTGTGCGACCTGCAGACGCCTCGCTGCAATTGCGGCCTGTTGCGAATCGGCCAGTTGCGTTCCGCGCTCGCGCGCCAGCGCGCGCGAATCACCGGCAGGAAAGTCCTGCTGGATGCCGATTACCTGCATGGTCATCGGCTGCTGACCCACCGCCAGCGTGTCAGTAGGCAGATTGGCTATGCCGACGGCCACTTTTGGATCAGGCAGCGTACCAACCGCGACCGAATTGGCGAGGGTTGCAGCCTTGTCGGCGACAAGTTGCTGAACGCCGCTGTCGCGTTCCACAGCGATGTGCACGGCGTCCGCCATGGTGAGCGGCGCGCCGGTACCGGCAAATGCCGGACTCGCAACAACGCCGGCGAGCAGCACGGCTGCGGTGCGATGCGAAATCATTTTTAAAAACGACATGAGACAACTCCTTCAAACACGGATGACTGCCCCGGCAGGCGCCGGGGTATCCGAAGCGTGAAGGAATCGCTATTTCAGAAAGCTGCAGAAGCGGAGCTGGATTGGCGGGCCGGAAGCGACGATGTACCGCTCGGGACGGGGCTGACGTTCGAGCGCGGACGCCGGCATGTCGGGATGCAATGCAGGCTGCACCGGTAACGCCACCCATGACGGATGCGGATCCTGCGCGGCCGACAGCATCGACGGTACGGCGGTATCCCGGGCCTGAACGCAACTGGTTGTGTGATTTTCAGGGCAGGAAGTACCGACGCAGCAGCTCGCCATTTTCACGGCCTGCGGCACAGTGCAACCCCACGCGGTCTGCAGACTGGCGATCGCCAGCAACAAGACCATCACCCTGCCCACCGAACGGGTATGTCGATGCAATCTGCGGTGCGTGAGTTTCATGTTGCGCATGATGCTATTCCAGCGTACTGCCCTGCTGCATGCCGAATTCACCTGAATTTTTACGCCATCGCATCATCCGACACCATGATTTGGATCAGCTCCGGTCAACGGGCCCGGCCAATCAGGTGGCGGCGGGTTTTGTCTCTCTCCATTTGCCCAGTTCCAGCTCGTCCAGGATCAACTGCTCCAGGTACTCCAGATAGCGGTCCAGCGGATTCCTGCCGTCCGCGCGTTCCAGCAGCCAGGGGTTCATGAGCGTGTTTCGCAGCAGGAACAGTGTATCGGCCTGGAGCTTCGGGTCTTCAACGGTTGTCACGAAGGTCGCCGGATCGATGCCCAGTTCGGTCAGTACCCGCGACAGGTCTTCTTCACCGAGCATGTCGCGCGCCACCCGGGTATGGGAACTGAAATACTCCCGCAAACCTTTCGACTGCCCGGCGCTCACACCCAGGTGCGTATAGAGCCGTTCTCCAAAGCGATTCATGGCGGCGAGGCTGCGATTACCTTCCGGATTGATCGCCAGACAGATCAGATTGGTGTCAGGTTCAAATGGTACGATCAGCCGTGCACGTCCCTTGAGCCGCTTCGCCATTGCCGGAAGCTGGTCGAAAAGATATTCGGCGGCATGGATGGTGTGGCGTTGCAGACGGCCGAGATTATTGCGATCCAGCGGCAGCACGCGATGCGCCACCCAGGCTGCCGCCGCGGCCGCACCGGGTTTGGAGCCTTCAAGAATGTATTGGCCAAGTTGCAATGACTGCTGATCGGACCCGGCTGGCGTCTTGTCATCAAACACGTAGGGCGCTTTCTCGCCGATAAATTCCTTGACGCGGCGATCGCGCCAGATAATGCCACCGATACCATACGGCAAGTAGCCGAGTTTGTGCGGATCGATGGTGATCGAATCCGCGGATTTCAATGCCGCGAAACTCGAATAGACCGACGTCGACGGAAAATACCGGAAACCTTTTCGCACGGTGGCATGACTCGCAAGCGTGCCGTCCGCTTCCCGGAAAATGCTTGCCAGGTAACCGCCCCATGCCGCATCGACGTGCAACGCAAACTCCAGCCCGCGTTGCCGGTAACGCGCACGCAAATCAACTATTTCCTGTAACGGGTCCAGGGTTCCGAATTCCGTGGTGCCGAGTACCGCCACCACCGCCAGCACCGGTGTCCGGTTGGTGACGCACTTCTCAAGTTGCTGCTCCAGCGCCGTCATTGACATGCGCATGTGACTATCCACCGCGACCGCCAGCAGTTGCCCGGTACCGAAACCGAGTATCTTGGCTGCCTTGCGCCATGAATAATGCGCCGTAACAGGCGCCATGATCCGCATCGAACCGCAGCAGTCGTGACGTTGCGAGAACTCAACCAGTCCCATCCGCTCGGTCCGGGAATCCGTCAGTGCCTGGTCAAGTACGCGGGCTTGCTCCGGCGTTGCGTATTCACGCAACCGCGATGCCAGTTGTCGCGGCAGATTCATCACTTCGTCCATTGGCAGATTGAACAGCGCCCAGTCATCCAGTTCCGTGAGTGACCGTCCATCGGCGAGCCTCATCGGCAAGGACGGCTCGGTGGCAAGCAAGGCATCTTTCAACGCCAATGGATAGCACCGCACCGCGCGCAGGTTGACCATGCTTTCGAAATTGGCCAGGGTGCCACCGGAGGTCAAATGCCCCCAGGCGCAGGGCAATTGCTCCGGACTGGTGGAAAAACCCAGCATCTGCGCCAGTTGCTCGCCCACCTTGAGTTCAAGCTCGAGGGTTACGGGCGCCGCTTCGGAACTGACATTGTTGGGGTTGTAAAGCGTGGTGACGAGTTGCGCAAGTAATCCTGGCAGCAACGTATCGGAGACCATGTGGCCGAGATAGCGCGGATTGAAAAACGGTATCGAACGTTTGAGCGCCGCGGTGAGCGAATTCAACTCGGTGCGCATGCGATCCATGAAATCGATGTATTCCGGCTGATGCACGGCCAGCATCGGAATCGGTGGCGTATCCTCGGGGTGAAAATTGCGCCGCCAGTAAACATGATCGCGCACCAGATCGAGCAGCACCCGCTCGAAAATCTCGCTGTTCTCGCCACTGGAACCAAGGAAACAGGGATTCAGGAACGATCGGTCTTCATCGCCGAGCGGTGCTCGCGAAGCCGGTAGAATCTTGGAAACGGTGACCACAGGTTGCAGACTCCTCCAGCATCCCGAGTCGCTACTATCGCGTCTAACAGGAATCGCCGCGTTGACCTGGATCAAGTCGGCAGGTCCGGTTCCGGCTTGTTCGCATACGAAGTATCAGGCCCGGCAGCCTTGCCCGGACCGGAGCAGCGCGGACAGCACGCCCGAAATCCT
>DASUXE010000309.1:0-3292 GCA_036378075.1 Gammaproteobacteria bacterium | reverse complement strand
GTTATAGGGAGTAAAATCAATTCATGGAACTCCATATAAAGCAGCACTTGCCAGCGCGACATCGCGGATGGTACCTGCAAGCTCCGGATATACCGTCCACTGCGATTGCCGCAGCGTGGCATGGTGCTGGTGACCTGACGTGAATATCCTGATCGTCGATCATTCCAGAGTGTTTCGTACCGTTATAGAAAAGACGGTCGCTGCGCTCGGCCATCAACCGTTCCCGACCGCCAGTGCCGAAGAGGCACTCGAGGTGCTGGGGGAGCAACACATCGATCTGATCTGCTCCGCGCTTTCCCTGCCCGGCATGAACGGCATTGCGCTGTGCCAGCAGGTCCGGGCACGGCCGAAATCGCGCGATGTGCCCTTCATTCTGGTCAGTTCAACCGACGACAAGCATTTGCGTCAGGAAGCATTCGAAGCCGGCGTGACCGAAATTCAGGGCAAGGCCGATGCCAAGGAACTAACCGCCAGACTGAGCCGCTTCTTCACCGAAGACCGGGAACAGGTCAGCGGCCGGGTGTTGTATATCGAAGACAGCAATGTCGCCGCGCACGTGATGATCAAGATGTTGCACGAGATGACGCTCAGCGTTGATCATTTCCGCAATGCCGATGATGCGCTCGCCGCTTTCGAACAGAACAATTACGATCTCATCATCAGCGACATTCTGCTGGAAGGTGCTATCAGCGGCGTCGGTCTGGTGCAGCGGGTACGCAATTATATTTCTGACAAGCGGCGGGTGCCGATTCTCGCACTGTCTGGCCTGGATGAGCCGACCCGCCGAATCGAATTGTTCAAGTTGGGGGTCAACGACTACGTTACCAAACCGCCGATCGAGGAAGAAGTTCGCGCACGGGTCCGCAATCTGATTCTCAGCAAGCAGCTGTTCGATCAGGTCGAGTCGCAGTCACGCCAACTCTACAATCTGGCGATGCGCGATCAGTTGACCGGCTTGTACAATCGCAACTCGCTCAAGGAATTCGCGCCAAAATATTTCAAGGAAGCGGATGAAATGGATGCGCCGCTCAGTCTGCTGGTCATCGACCTGGATAATTTCAAGAAGATCAACGATACCCACGGCCACATGATCGGCGACAACGTGCTGGCCGCCATGGGCGACATGATGAAGCGGATTGTGCGGGAAGGTGATCTGGCGGCACGACTGGGCGGCGAGGAATTCGTGCTGATTCTGAATCACTGTGATGCGGAGGAGGCGATGCGGCGCGCTGAATCGATTCGCAAGGCCATCTCGACGCTTCACCCGGAGGGTATCGAAATCACCGCGAGCATCGGCGTCGCATCACGGCCGCTGGGCGAGACTGTAAACTTCGAAGACATGTTCAAGGTTGCGGATCGCGCCGTGTACGCCGCCAAGGATAAGGGTCGCAACCAGGTAGTTGCGTTGCCCTATGCCTGAATCATCAGGTCCAGGGCCACGCCGTCAGCAGGAACGCCATCACCAGGGTAGCCAGCAGGCGGTGGCCGGTATCGACCAGCCAGCCAGTGAGGCGGCGGCGTGAAATCAGCATGTCGACCAGGGAAGGCGCGGCGGTAAACCCCAGCCACAGCAGTGTTCCTGCGATCAGCGCGGTACCGAGTCCGGCGTTGGTTCCTGCGTACAGCAGGCACACTGCCAGCACCCACGCCTGTACTGCGCTCGACAACAACGCGACGACATAGCGGCGCCAGCGACCCCCGGCTTCCAGGTCTTCCAGCACATGCGGATTTGCCTTCAGCCACAGCGGGCCGAAGGTAAACGGCAGGTACCACACCGCACCGACGATGAATCCACCGAAACCGGCCGCTGCCACTGCCAGGTAATTGATCTGCGTGAACATGGTTTGCTCCTGTGGAGGTTTCGGCCAGTGTAGCAGCGATCGCCACGCAGCCGCGACGCTTGCGCTGCCGGTGCGTCCAATACCGATCGCCGGAGTCGGCACGGAACCGACACCGTTTCGTGGCATCCTATGAGTGCCTGTTCCGGAGCGCCACCTCATGAAGAAAGCCGTCATTGCCCATATCGAGACCATCGGCGTCCACGCTGGTCATGCACCGGATCCTGCCACCGCATCGATCAGTCCGCCCATTCATCTTTCCACGACCTTCGAACGTGCAACCGACGGCAATTACCCGCACGGATTCAGCTATTCACGTGTCGCCAATCCCAACCGCAACCAGCTCGAAACCTGCCTGGCGGCTCTGGAAGGCGGCAGCGAGGCGCTGGCATTTGCTTCCGGGGTTGCTGCGGCGATGACCCTGTTCCAGGCACTCGAGCCGGGCGACCACGTGATCTGCAGTCAGGATGCCTACCACGGCGTGCAGCGTCTGTTGCGCGAGGTGATGCAGCCATGGCAGTTGCGCACCAGTTTTGTGGATGTCACGAACCTGGATGCATTGCGCACTGCATGCACACCCGCAACCAAACTGATCTGGGTCGAAACACCGTCCAATCCCCTGCTCAAGATCACTGATCTCGCAGCGGTTGCCGATATCGCGCGTCAGGTACACGCAGTAACGGTATGCGATAACACCTTTGCGACCCCGGTACTGCAATCGCCCTTCGATTACGGCATCGATTTCGTCATGCACAGCAGCACCAAGTACCTGGGTGGTCACAGTGATGTGCTGGGAGGCGCGCTAGTGGCGCGCACAGCGCATCCACTCGCCGAACGTCTGCGGCTGCTGCAATCCGAAGCCGGCGCGGTGCCCTCACCGTTCGATTGCTGGCTGCTGTTGCGTGGTGCGGCGACGCTGGCGTTGCGCATCCGTGCCCAATCGCAATCCGCGCTCATACTCGCCGAGCATCTCGCGCAGCATCCGGCGGTGGAGCAGGTTTTCCATCCGGGCCTGAGCACGCATCCCGGCCACGCCCTGGCCGCGCGGCAAATGCGCGGCTTCGGTGCCATGCTATCCTTCACGCTCCGCGGCGGTGAGCGTGCCGCGATGCAAGTTGCCGCCAATGTGAAACTGTTTACCCGCGCGACCAGTCTGGGAAGTGTGGAAAGCCTGATCGAACATCGTGCCTCGATGGAAGGTCCCGATACTCTGACGCCACGCAATCTGGTGCGGGTATCGGTGGGACTGGAACACATCGACGATCTGCTTGCCGATCTCGACCGGGCACTGGCCTCCTGATCTCCTGTCTGCCTATCCAATCCGAGGAACTGTCATGATCCAGCGTATTACCTGTCTGCTGTTGGGCGCCCTGCTTGTCGCCCCCGCGGTATTTGCGGATTCCACCCCGGTTGCTGCCGGCGTGACATTGGAACAGATCATGGCGAATCCGGAC
>DASUXE010000308.1:0-2627 GCA_036378075.1 Gammaproteobacteria bacterium | reverse complement strand
TGCGGATTCAGCATGCAGCTGTACAGCGCCTTGCCGGGTTCACGCAGCTTGTTGACGTCATTGGCCAGCAGGTTGCGCAGGAACTCGCGAACCTTCGCGCCTTCCAGATCGAGCACGGTCATGTGCGACACGTCGAACATCCCGGCATCGCGGCGCACCGCGTGGTGCTCCTCGATCTGCGAGCCGTAATTGACCGGCATGTCCCAGCCACCGAAATCCACCAGCCTGGCGCCGGCGGCCACATGAGAGTCATACAGGGAAGTGCGTTTGCCCATTCCGGATTCGCGCCTTGAGGTGGAGGTAAATCAAAAGGCGGCGGGGTAGCCCCACCGCCTGCAAGCGTGCCCGGCACAAACCGCGTGGAAGCCGTTCCGGGGGCCAAAATGATACCGGAAACGCGCCCTCCCCGCACCACGCCGGGACCGCACCGGGGTTGCCGCAAGCCCTTGTTTCGGTACAGTGGAGCACCCTCCGGCACCGCGACAGGAACATCAATGGGCTGCATTCTCATGACCTGGGAACTGGGTGCCGGCCGGGGCCATCTGGCGCCGATGCTGTCGCTGGCGAGCCATCTCCGCGAGGCTGGCCATCACGTGGAGCTGGCGGTGCGCGACCCGCTCGATGCCGCGCCATTCGCGACACGCGCAGGGCTGCCTTTTCATGCCTCGCCGATCCCGGCGCCACTCGGAAACGGCGCCCTGCTGGTGAGCTATCCGCAGATTCTCCGGCAACTGCGCTTCGATGATCCGGCCACGCTGCATGCCCGGGTACTTGCCTGGCACTCCCTGTTCGACAGCGTGCGACCCGACCTGCTGATCTGCGATCACAGCCCGACGGCCCTGCTCGCGGCCCGCGCACGGAACATGAAGGCGATCGTGACCGGCACCGGCTTCTTCGTGCCGCCAGACGTCGCGCCATTGCCGGACCTGCGCCCGTGGCAGGCGACTGACCTGCAGCAGCTGGCGCGCGATGAACAGGCAGTGCTCGCCTCGCTGAATACTGTGCTGGAGAAATTCGCCGCTCCCGGACTGGCGCGGCTGGCGCAGTTGTTTGAGGTGAATGCGCAGGCGCTGTTCACACTCAGAGAACTCGACAACTATGCGGCCTACCGACAGCAGACCGATTACTGGGGCGCGGTACCGGCAAGTCCGGCCGCAACACCGCAATGGCCAGCGGGTAAAGGCCAGCGCATCTTTGCCTATCTGCGCCGCTTCGACACCCTGCCGGCCCTGCTTGGCAGTCTGCGCGACAGCGGCCAGCCAACGCTCATTTACATGCCGCAGCAGCCCGCTGACATCACCGCACAATTCGAAGGCGGTAACCTGCATTTCAGTCCCGTGCCGCTCGACATGGACGCGGTCACTCAGGAATGTGATCTCGCAATCCTGCACGCCGGACACGGCGTCACCGCCGCGCTGCTGCTGGCCGGCAAACCGATGCTGCTGTTGCCGCTGCACCTTGAAATGCTGCTCACCGCACGTGCGGTCGCAGCGCTCGGCGCGGGACTGGTCGCACCGGAAATGAAGCCCGCGGGCATGCAGCAGAAACTCGCGCGTCTGCTGCAGGAGCCGGCTTTTGGCGCGGCCGCCCGCAATTTTGCGGAACGCTATGCCGGTCTGGACGTCAAAGCGATACCATCCCGCTTCGCCGCCCTGGTCGAACACGTACTCGGACAATAAAGAGGACCTGCCATGAAGAAGCTGCCAGCCCTGTCCCTGCTGTTACTCGCCGCGCTGTCATTCGCGCCGTTCAGCTACGCCGCTGACAACGCCGCGACCCAGGCTTTGCACCAGCTGTTCCAGCGTTCATGGGACCGCGGCATGCGCGAGAATCCGCTATACGCGTCCGATCTCGGCGACCGCCGCTATAACGACCAATGGCCGGACACCAGCATGGCCGCTTTGCAGCGATATCACGCGGAAGACCAGTCGGACTATCAGGCCTTGCTGAAAATCGACCGTTCCCAGTTATCGCCGCAGGACAAGGTCAGTTATGACCTGTTCAAATGGCAGCATGAGGACGGCGAAGAATCCTGGAAATTCCACGAATACCTGTTTCCGCTCAACCAGCTCGGCGGCATCCAGACTGTCGGCGATTACGCGCAGTCGTTGCGCTTCACCACGCTCAAGGACTATCAGGACTGGCTGAAGCGCCTGCAAACCTTTGCGCCATACATGGATCAGACCATCGCGCTGCTGCAACAGGGCGTGGATAAAGGCTATACGCTCCCGAAAGTCGTCGCCGAGCGCATCCCGCAGCAGATCAAGGCCAATATCATCAGCGATCCGACTCAGAGCGTGTTCTATCTGCCCTTCAAGCACATACCGGAGTCAATCGATTCCGCAACTGCCAAGCAGCTGCAGACCGATGCCCGCAAAGCAATCGCCGGCGTTGTGGTACCGGCCTTCAAACGCCTGGATGTGTTCTTCACCAAAACGTATGTGCCGCATGCACGCACCAGCCTTGCCGCGAATTCATTGCCAGACGGCAAGGCCTATTACGCCTATCTGGTGCGTCACTTCACCACCACCGACATGACGCCGGAACAGGTGCATGAACTGGGCTTGAAGCGCGTCGCCGAAATCCACCAGCAGATGCTCGACATCATCAAGCAGGTTAAATTCAAG
>DASUXE010000307.1:0-2370 GCA_036378075.1 Gammaproteobacteria bacterium | reverse complement strand
AACCAACAACCACCAGTGCCGTAATACCGTGTGCGGATTGAGCAGCATGCCGACGGTAATGAAAAACAATCCGAGCAGAATGTCGCGGAACGGACGGATATCCGCTTCCACCTGATGCCGAAACTCGGTTTCGGCCAGCATCATGCCGGCGAGAAAGGCGCCGAGGGCGAGCGACAATCCCATCTCGGCCGTGCTCCATGCCGCCACCAACGTCACCAGCAAGGCGGCGATGGTGAACAATTCCGCGCTGCGCGCGCTGGCAATCTGGTGAAACGCCGGGCGCAACACCCAGCGGCCGAAAGCCAGGATCACCACAAACACCAGCAGACCCTTGAAGAACGCCCAGGCCAGGTCACCGGCGATGGCAGTGCCGCTGCCGTGCGTCAGGGCCGGAATCAGAATCAGGAACGGAACCACCGCCAGATCCTGGAACAGCAGCACCGCAACCGCGAGGCGGCCGTGTTGCAGGCCGAGTTCGGTCTGTTCAGCAAGTTGCTTGACCACGATGGCGGTCGAGGACATCGCGAATGCACCGCCCAGCACAATGGCGACCGGCAGACGGGTGCCGAACAACCAGGCCAAAAGGGTCGTGCCGAGCGTGGTGAGCAGCACCTGGGCGCCGCCCAGCACGAACACCGCCTTGCGCATCACGATCAGCCTGGGCAGCGAGAACTCGAGCCCCAGCGTGAACAGCAGGAATACCACCCCGAATTCGGCCAGCTCGCGGGTGTCGGTGCTGTCCTGAATCCAGCCCAGCAGATGCGGGCCGACCAGCAGGCCGGTGAACAGATAGGCGAGGACCGCGGGTAATCGCAGGCGCCGCAATGCCGCTACCACCACGACCGCGACGGCCAGCAAGATCAGAATGGAGCGCAGTGTGGTGTGTTCCATGCCACCCGAAACCCGTCAAAAACCCCGTGAGGCATCATAGCATTGATAATTTGCCGGCCATGAGCCGGGCTGAATGGGCGTAGCGGAAAGACGGATTCCGATTGGGTGTATCGGGCAATGGCTTTGACGGGTCGCCTTCCGCAGCTCCGGCGGCAGACGTTCAGAAATTCCAGCGACCGGACAGCTTCCAGACCTGCATTCCCTGGAAATTACTGCGCGAATAATCCAGACCCAGACCGAAATGATGCGACAGCGCATATTCAAGTCCCGCCGATACAACATTTTCCGCATGGTCTGTGCCGACAGCAGTTCCGAGTGCTGATGTGCAGTACGGCGGCGAGCACGCAACAGTGTAAGTGTTCCACTGCAACGCTACGGTATCGTGTCGAATGTCGGCATCCAGCTCCAGCGAGTCTGAAAGTTTTGCGCGCAGACCTGCCCCGGCTTCGTATCCGTGATCCGCCAAGGAGAGGCCGTAGCCCCGGTAGGTGGTGGTTGCCGACACGGCGCCCAAGAACGCAACAAAATCGAGATTATCGGTGAGCCCTGCATGCATGCCTGCACCGAAATGAACGAATTCCCATCCGTAGGCCGTGCTCGTGTGATCAAAGCGATGTTCATCGTATGCGGCGTAGCCGAAATACCGTGTTCCGAAACGGAGGCTGCCGCGCACGCCGAGACCATTGCCGCCGCTAAGCGAGTCGTGTTTGGCGGACGTAAGGCCGGCGTCAAGATAGGTGTAATCGAAATTGTCCGCCACGCACGCGAGTGGAGTAACAACCAGTAACGCAACGAAAGCGAGCAGATAGTTTTTCATGTGTCCCCCTTGAAGGCGATTATATTGTGTTGTCACGGATCTTGGAAAGTGCCTGACCGAACAACACGGCAGGTGGATTTCGAACCGGCCTTTTGGTTTAAATGGAGTAAGCTGGTCAACTAATTGGAAGTCGACCGGATGCCTGGATGGACAACTACGGGTCACCCGCCAAATAAATCGGAAACGCCAGTCATTACGTTTGTCACTTGGCTCCCAGGTGTGCGAATGCATAGACTGGCTGCGATTCAACAAGTCCAAAGGGAATCCTTTATGGCTCAGCAATCGGCCGCGAAAGCGAGTCGTGCCATCGGCGCCATGTTCTTTGCTGCATTCGGGGATGCCTGGATGGTCTTGTGGTCGCTCGAGACCTACGATGTCAACTGGCCCATTATTGCGATCGTTTCGATCATCTCGCTTGCCTTGTTTCTGATGGCATGGCGACAGTTCCAGCAAAACAAAGCCGCCCATGCCGCCGAGGCGGACTCTCCGGAAAGCAGGAGAGCCTCACGCATCTTCAATATCGTGAACGCTGTGCAGTGGATATCGGTTTTCGTTGTGGCGACCCTTCTGTCCAATTTCGGTTACCGAGAGTGGATCATTCCGGCGATTATTTTGATTGTCGGGCTCCATTTCATCCCGCTGGCCGTGGGATTCAATGTTCC
>DASUXE010000306.1:0-3620 GCA_036378075.1 Gammaproteobacteria bacterium | reverse complement strand
AGGTTGTTCCGGATGTTGTCCGGTAATCCGGTTTGTCGCGGCGTTACCGCCCAGACTTCCACTGAAGCGCGCTCCTGCAGCAGATACTGCATGGCGTGTCCCATTTGGCCGTAGCCGACGATCAGTGCCTTTTCCAAAGTGTTTACCTGCGGCGGGTTATCAGGCGCGTAAACCAACGCAGAGTCGATTATCATGCCAATTATGAACCGGCCGCAACGGCATATTGTTTTCATTCCAGGCAAGAATCCCAAACCGCCTGCCGCTATTCATCACGATGTGATCTGGCGCTGCATCAATGCGGGGAGCAGTGAGGTGCTGATGCCGAATGTGTCCGTATCGATGGGTCGCAATTTTCACCTTGCTGCCTGGAACCACCTTTATTACCGGCGCGACGCCGATATCGGTATCGACATGCCATGGGTCGAACGTTTGCTGCAGCGCTTGCCGGAAGACAGCGGTACTCCGCCATTGGTCTCGCGCTGGCGTAGCTGGCGGACAAGGATGCTGTATACGCTGGGAGATTTGATGCCCTTTCTGACCAGCCTGGTCGGCGACGCGGAAATCCGTTCGACCATCGAGGAAACCCGTTGCTACTTCGAAAATTGTGGCGGCGTTTCCGATCGTATCCGGAGTGTGGTCAAGGACACCCTGCGACCGCTGCTGGAAGCCGGGCACGAAGTGCTCGTGGTCGGGCACAGTCTCGGTTCGGTTATTGCGTTTGATACATTATGGGAAGTGTCGCGTCGCGAACGCTGGCCGTGGCGGGTTGAACTGTTGACTCTGGGTAGCCCGCTGGGAATGTTTTATGTGCAACGGCGTTTACTGGGTCGCACGGAACATGGTGCCCGGCGCTATCCGGACAATATCGGTCATTGGGTCAATATTGCGACGACCGGCGATCTCACCGCCGTGGACCGGCGGATACGCGATGATTTCAAGTTCATGCTGAGGCATGGTCTGGTGAAAAGCATCGTCGACCATACGCGGGGCATTTACAGCGCATTCCATACTGCTACCGGGCCCAATCCGCATCGATGTTACGGCTATTTCTTCAACCCGGCGGTTGCGGATGTGGTCGTTCGCTGGTTGCAGGGCAAGCCATTTACCACCCGCGTATGAGCTGCGTCGGAATCATGGTCGGGGCGAGCGGTCGAGCAGGGTAGTGGCCGAGTCTATCAGGAGACTCAGTCTGATACGGCTGATGTCCGGCTCCTGAACACCCCAGGCATCTGGTAAAATTCCGCCCGAATTCCCGGTGCCGGTGGCGGAACCCACGATGGCCGCCGACCATGGTTTGAGACTCGACTGGTTTTACGAAAGAGGTTGCCCATCATGAACTTGCAGGAACTAGCACTGACCGCTCACCAGTTGGTGGCGAAAAACCGCGGTATTCTCGCGGCCGACGAAAGCACCAGCACCATCGAGAAGCGTTTCAAGGCGATCGGCGTGGTCTCGACGGAAGAGCACCGGCGGGCCTATCGCGAAATGTTGTTTGCCACCCCCGGCGTTGAAAAATTCATCAGCGGCGTGATTATGTACGATGAAACTATCCGCCAGAAAACCAGATCGGGGGTGCCATTCGCCGAATTCCAACGCAAGCTAGGCATCGTGCCCGGCATCAAGGTGGACAAGGGCGCCAAGCCCCTGGCGGGCAGCCCGGCTGAGAAGATCACCGAAGGGTTGGATGGCCTGCGTGAACGCCTGCAGGAGTACTACGGTCTGGGTGCACGTTTTGCCAAATGGCGCGCCGTTATTGATATCGCTGAAGGTATTCCGACCGAATACTGCATCCGTGCCAATGCCCAGGCATTGGCGCGCTATGCGGCGCTCTGCCAGGAAGCCGGACTGGTGCCTATCGTCGAGCCGGAAGTGCTTATGGATGGCGGGCACACCCTGGAACGTTGTGCCGAGGTCACCAGCGTGACGCTCAAGACGGTTTTCGACGAGCTCTACCACCATCGGGTCGCGCTTGAAGGCATGCTCCTGAAGCCGAACATGGTCATCAGCGGCATGAAGTGTGCGGTGCAGGCCGGAGTGGAGCAGGTCGCCAGGGAGACTGTCCGGATCCTCAAGGAGCGGGTACCGGCCGCGGTGCAGGGGATCGTGTTCCTGTCCGGCGGGCAGAGTGCAGAACTTGCCACAGCGCACCTGAATGCCATGAACGCGCTGGGCGCCGCCCCCTGGGTGCTGAGTTTTTCGTATGGGCGTGCCTTGCAGGCGCCGGCACTGACGGCATGGAAAGGCGAGGAATCCGGGCTTGCAGCCGGACAAAAGGCGTTCCACCACCGTGCCCAGTGCAACAGCGCGGCTTGTGCCGGCACCTATTCGTCGAAGATGGAACAGGCTGCCTGATCAAGCAGGGCTTCGGGCCGGGCGGGAGGGCCCCGGCCCGAAGCCCCGCTGGTAATCACGGCGTATCGGGTGGGGGTGGCGGTTTGACGGCGCCCGAACAAGGATTTAGACTAGACCGTCTAGTCTAATTTTGTCCCCGGCTTTCCGCATATCGCGCAAACGTTCACGACAGGGCAAGTCATGGCAGCAAGCGGCCAGAAAAACTCAGAAAACGTCGTCGAGATCACGGGCCTCAAATACCGGCGTGGCGAGAAGATGATCTTCGATCGTCTCAACATCAGTATCCCGCGTGGGAAGATCACCGCCATCATGGGACCCAGCGGCACCGGAAAAACCACGCTGCTGCGCATCATGACGGGTCAGGTACTGCCGGATCGGGGGCGGGTGATTGTCGAGGGCCGCAACATGGCGCGTCTCGACGGCGACGAACTGTACGAACTGCGCAAGAGTATGGGGTTCCTGTTCCAGAACGGCGCTCTGTTTACCGATTACAACGTATTCGAAAATGTCGCTTTTCCGCTGCGTGAGCATACCCGGCTTCAGGAACGGCTGATTCATCACGTGGTACTGATGAAGCTGCAGGCCGTGGGGTTGCGTGGCGCCTGGGACATGATGCCTGGCGAAATGTCCGGCGGCATGGCGCGGCGTGTCGCACTGGCGCGTGCTATCGCGCTGGATCCGAAGATCATCTTCTACGATGAACCATTTACCGGGCTCGATCCGATTTCGATGGGCGTGATTGTGCGTCTGATACGCGTGCTGAACGATAGCCTGGGACTGACCAGCGTCATTGTGTCGCATGACGTCGCTGAAGTGTCGTCAGTGTCCGACCAGAGCTACCTGATTTCGAACGGCAAGGTCGTCGCCCGCGGCACACCGGAAGAACTCGAACACAACAAATCCGCCTGGGTCCGGCAATTCCTGCAAGGTCTTGCTGACGGGCCGGTGCCGTTTCATTACCCCGGGCCTGACTATGCAACGCAATTGTTTGGCGAGGAGTCGGCGTGATGGGTCTGCTGCGCGAAGCTTATTATATTGTGCTCGATTTTCTGCAGATGCTCGGCGCGAGCGGATTGTTCCTGCTTCGCCTGATCAGGTTAACGCCACAAAGCCTGATGCGTCCCCGTCTGATTTTTCAGCAGGTTTTCTCGGTCGGAGCCATGTCGCTGGTCTTGATCATGGTTTCCGGATTGTTCATCGGCATGGTACTCGGATTGCAGGGTTACAACACCCTCAACAAATTTGCGGCCACCTCGGCGCTCGGCACG
>DASUXE010000305.1:0-2889 GCA_036378075.1 Gammaproteobacteria bacterium | reverse complement strand
TCATGCTGGTGGAAGCCGGCGTCGAGCATCTGCTGGTGGACCTGCCCTCGCTTGACCCGATGCACGATGAAGGCCGGCTGGCTGCACACCGTGCGTTCTGGGGCTTGCCTGCGGGCAGCCGCCGCAAGCACGACGCCAAACGGCCGCGCAGCACCGTGACCGAAATGATCTATGTGCCGGAACAGGTCAAGGACGGCTACTACCTGCTCGATCTGCAAATCCCGGCCTTCATGAGTGACGCCGCGCCCAGCCGGCCGATTATCTATCCACTGGAGATGAGATGAAGTTCCGCACCGACGCCGCCTTCGCCACTGAACTCGACCGCACCGATCCGCTGGCCGCGCAGCGCGAGCTGTTTCCTATTCCGCGTCACAACGACGCGGAGGAAATCTATTTCTGCGGCAATTCGCTGGGACTCCAACCCCGATCGACCGCCCGCTACGTGCAGGAAGAACTGGAGGACTGGCAACGCCTGGCGGTGAAGGCGCATTTCGATGGCCGCCGTCCCTGGATGCCCTATCACGAATTCTTCACCGAACGCACGGCACGGGTGGTGGGTGCCAAGCCAATCGAAGTCGTGAACATGAATTCGCTCACGGTGAACCTGCACCTGATGATGATGAGCTTTTACCGCCCCACGCGGGAACGCTACAAGATTGTCATCGAACGCGCCGCGTTCCCGTCCGATCGCTATGCCGTCATGTCGCAACTACGTCTGCACGGCCTCGATCCGGACGAAGCACTGATCGAGCTGCGTCCTTCGAAAGACAGTGCTGTCATCAGTAACGAGGAAATCGAAGCGCTGCTGGAAAGCGAAGGCGAACGCATTGCGCTGTTGCTGTTGCCCGGTGTCCAGTATTACAGCGGCCAGGTATTCGACCTCGCGCGCCTGACCCGCGCCGGACAGGCGCAAGGCTGCATGGTCGGTTTTGATCTCGCGCATGCTACCGGCAACGTGCCGCTGCAGCTGCACGACTGGGGCGTGGATTTCGCGGTCTGGTGCAACTACAAATACATGAACAGCGGTCCAGGTGCGGTCGCCGGCTGCTTCGTCCATGAACGCCATGCACACGATTTCGAGCGTCCGCGCCTGGCCGGCTGGTGGGGGCACGACAAAACCTCCCGGTTCCGTATGGGCCCGGAGTTCGTGCCAATGCCCGGCGCCGAAGGCTGGCAACTGAGTAACCCGCCGATTCTCGGCCTGGTTCCGCTGCTGGCCTCGCTGGAAATCTTCGACGATGTCGGGATGCCCGCCTTGCGGGAAAAATCCCTGCAACTCACCGGCTACCTGGATTTCCTGTTGCGCGAACGCCTGCACGAACAGATCGAAATCATTACGCCTGCAAACGCAGCGGAACGCGGCTGCCAGCTATCGCTGCGGGTCCGCGCAAGCCGCGACCGCGCGCGTGGCATTTATGAAGCGCTGGAAAAACGCGGCGTAACCTGCGACTGGCGCGAACCGGATGTCATCCGCCTGGCACCGGTGCCGCTCTACAATCGTTACACGGATGTTTTCAATTTCGTTGAAATACTTTCCGAACTGTTCGATTGAGCCATCATGAGCAAGAACAAGAAAATCACTATAATCGGGGCCGGTCTTGCCGGCAGTCTGCTGGCAATCCTGCTGGCACAGTGCGACTTCAAGGTCACTTTGTACGAACGCCGCGCGGACATGCGCCGTCACGATATTCCGGCCGGCCGTTCCATCAATCTGGCACTTGCCCAGCGCGGCATCCGGCCCTTGCGCAAGGTCGGTCTGTTCGAAAGAGTCAGCAAACTGCTGATCCCGATGCGCGGCCGCATGCTGCATGACGTCGACGGTTCGCTCACGCTCACGCCATACGGACGCACGGCCGGTGAAGTGATCTATTCCATCTCGCGCCCGGGTCTCAATATGCTGCTGATGGATGCGGCCGAACAGGCCGGCGTGGAGATCCGCTTTGGCCAGCGTTGTGATGACGTGGATTTCACCCGTGGCTGCGCAATGTTTACCGACGAGGCAAGCGGCCGGCAATACGAAGTCACTGACGCGCCATTTCTGGCCGCCGACGGGGGTGGCAGCGCGGTGCGACAGGCGATGCATCGCCGGCTCGGCGTACCGGTTGTCGAAGACATACTGCCGCACGGGTACAAGGAACTCAGCATTCCGGCAGCAGCAAACGGCGCACATCGGATGGAGCGTGAAGCACTGCACATCTGGCCGCGCGGGCGGCATATGCTGATCGCGCTGCCAAATCTCGACGGCAGTTTCACAGTCACGCTGTTCCTGGCGAACCAGGGCGAACCGAGCTTCGCCTCGTTACAGGAACCCGCAGCGCTGACGGCATTCTTTGCGCAGAATTTTCCCGATGCGCTCAAACTCATTCCGGATATCCAGACCGAGTTCTACCGCAATCCCACCGGCATGATGGGCACTGTGCGCTGCCCGACCTGGCATGCGGATGGCACCGCGCTGCTGCTCGGAGACGCCGCACATGCCATTGTGCCGTTTCATGGACAGGGAATGAATTGCGCATTCGAGGACTGCCTGATCCTGGAGCAGTGTCTGCAAAAACACGGTGACGACTGGACTACTGTGTTTGCGGAATTCCAGACCCGGCGCCAACCCGATACCGCGGCGATCGCGGAAATGGCACTGGAGAACTATGTCGAGATGCGCGATGTGGTGCGCGACCCGAAATTTCATCTGCAGAAGAAGCTCGGGTTTCTGCTGGAGGA
Source organism: Gammaproteobacteria bacterium (assembly GCA_036378075.1). Classification (GTDB taxonomy): domain Bacteria; phylum Pseudomonadota; class Gammaproteobacteria; order Natronospirales; family REEB76; genus DASSKW01. Next base: position 171 of record DASUXE010000305.1, on the reverse strand, counting down.
ACGTCACCCCGGCGTGTTCGTGCCGCGCTATTCCATGGTCATGTTTCACCACCTGCCCTATGCTGAAGCGCAGTTGCGCGGTAACGTGCAACAGCAAATCCTGGATCAGCTGACCACCAAGGCCACCCGCCTCGAAGACGTGGACCTGGCGCTTGCCGATGCACTGGTGCT
>DASUXE010000304.1:0-4734 GCA_036378075.1 Gammaproteobacteria bacterium | reverse complement strand
CGGCATCGGCTTTCACCGCTTCCATGAAGTCTTTGGTAACCAGCAGCGACAGGTTGAACTGGCGCAGGCGGCCGTTCTCGCGCTTGGCACGGATGAAATCGATCACGTCCGGGTGGCCGACGTCGAAGGTGCCCATCTGCGCGCCGCGGCGGCCGCCGGCGGACGAGACCGTGAAACACATCTTGTCGTAGATATCCATGAACGACAGCGGGCCGGAGGTGTAGGCGCCGGCGCCGGCCACGTAGGCGCCCTTGGGGCGCATGGTCGAGAATTCATAACCGATGCCGCAGCCCGCTTTCAGGGTCAGGCCGGCTTCGTGGACCTTGCCCAGAATGTCATCCATGGAATCGCGGATGGTGCCGGACACGGTGCAGTTGATCGTGGAGGTCGCCGGCTTGTGCTCGAGCGCGCCGGCATTGGAGGTGATGCGGCCAGCCGGGATCGCCCCGCGGCGCAAGGCCCACAGAAATTTCTCGAACCAGAGTTCGCGTTTTTCCGGCGCTTCGACATCGGCCAGGGCGCGGGCCACCCGCTGCCAGGTGTCGTCCACGCTCTGATCGAGGATGGTGCCGTCCTTTGCCTTGAGGCGATATTTCTTGTCCCAGATATCGGCAGAGGCTTCCTGTACAGGGATCTCGGTCACGGCATCGGCGGCCATCTTCAATGCAGGTTTCATATAAAGCCTGTCCTCCATGGTCTCATTTCACGGACGCCCCCGGATTGGAGGGGCGCCCTGCTTGTTATTAGTTGGGGCTAAGCCGGCCTGTACCAACGCATCCCTTACAGGCCTAAGTTCCATGCTCCGTGGATAAACTGTGCAAAAGCTGGGGATGTCGAAACACAACATCTTGTGCTTCAGTCGCCTTGCCATGCACCCGTTAAGCCTAGTCCGCAGGTTGGGCTTTGTCAAATAAATTTAATATTTGAAATCAAGGGGTTATAAAACAAATCTCCACCGTCTCCGAGCTTGTTGCCAAGCCGGTTAGGGGTGGAGTTGTAGACACAACATCTTGGATGCGGCGAGTAAACCACAAAGCCCTGGACAAGGGAAGCACCCATGGCAATTTCAGCTGTTCCACGCCCTCGCAACCGGTCCACCCCTTGAGTTGTGCGCAAGCGTCCCTACCTAGTGAGCATCTGTTTGGAAACTATTTCTGGAGGACAACCATGAACATGATCCGCTATGAGCCCTGGAGCCTGATGACCCAGCTGCACAACGAGATGAACCGCCTGTTCGAGCGCGGCGACAACAACGGCGCCGTGGCCGCCACCGACTGGACGCCGGCCGTGGACATCAAGGAAGAGGCGCAACGCTTCGTGATCCACGCCGATGTGCCGGGGGTGGACCCGAAGGACATCGAAGTGACCATGGAAGACGGCATCCTGACCCTGCGCGGCGAGCGCAAGAGCGAGAGCCGCGATGAACAGAACGGCTGGCGTCGCGTCGAGCGCGTCAGCGGCACGTTCTTTCGCCGCTTCTCGCTGCCCGACACCGCCGATGCAGAGGGCGTGAGCGCCCGCGGCAGCAACGGTGTGCTCGAGATCGTGATCCCGAAGCAGGCCAAGGTGCAGCCGCGCCGCATCAGCGTGAAGGCCGCGTAACTTACGCACTGTTAATGTTCCCCGCCGTACCCGGCGGGGAACTTTGCCGCACGGCGGCCTGTCTCTAACTATGCCGTCAATGCTCCGCTGAATCTCCCCAGTGTTTACCCCGCAGCGGACTTGACGGCAACTTCTAATGCAGTTTTGCTCGGCACGGGGGTGCTGTTTTGCAGTCTTTTGCGCAGCGTGGCATTGCAGATGCGCGCTGTGTGCGTGTTCACAATGACAAGAGGGACGAGAATGAAACGCTATCCTGGCTTCGGCTTCGCTGTCGCGCTGTGCGCGATGCTTCTTTATATCAGCCCGCTTTCCGCCTCCGCACACATGCTGCCGCCGTTCGCCAACGGCCAGCCGGTGCCGACGCTGGCACCGATGATAAAACGCGTGACGCCGGCGGTGGTGAATGTCTCGACCCGCGGCCATGTAAACGTGCAGGCCAATCCGTTTTTCAACGATCCGTTCTTCCAGCAGTTCTTCGGCAACCAGGGGCCGCAGCAGATGCAGCGCCAGTTCCAGAGCCTGGGCTCGGGCGTGATCGTGGACGCAGAGAAGGGTTACATCCTCACCAACAATCATGTGGTGGAAAACGCCGACCAGATCACGGTCACGCTCAACGACAATCGCAGCTTCAAGGCCAAGGTGGTCGGCACCGATCCGGACACCGACATCGCGGTGCTGAAGATTGACGCCAAGGATCTCACCGCGATTCCGCTGGGCGATTCCTCGCGCCTGCAGGTCGGTGATTTCGTAGTGGCAATCGGCAATCCGTTCGGCCTGAATCATTCCGTGACCGCCGGCATCGTCAGCGCCAAGGGCCGCGGACGCAATCAGGTCGGCGACGGCAAATACGAAGACTTCATCCAGACCGACGCCTCGATCAATCCCGGCAACTCCGGCGGCGCGCTGGTGGATTTGCAGGGCAACCTGGTCGGCATCAACACCGCGATCCTGTCGCGCAGCGGCGGCAACATCGGCATCGGCTTCGCGATTCCCATCGACATGGCGAAGACGGTGATGGAACAGCTGATCAAGTACGGCAAGGTCGAGCGTGGCGTGGTCGGTGTTTCGGTTGAGAACCTGAGTCCGGACCTCGCCCGGCATCTCGGCATCAATGCCAGCTCGGGCGCGATCGTGACGCAGGTGGTGCCGGGTTCGGAAGCCGAGAAAGCCGGTATCAAACCCAATGACGTGATCACCAGTGTCAACGGTTCACCGGTAACCGGCAGCGCGGACGTCAGCAACACGATCGGCTTGATGCGCATCGGTAGCAAGGTGAAACTCGGCATCCTGCGCGACGGCAAACCGATGACGATTACCGCCACCATCGGCAAGCGGCAAACCGAAAGCCTGAGCGAAAAGGATCATCCGGAATTGCGTGGCCTGTCAGTCGCCAATCTGGATGCCGGTTCGCCGCTCTATGGCCAGGTGAAAGGCGTGCAGGTGACGGGCGTCGAGCGCGACAGCGATGCTTACCTGGCGGGACTGCGTCCGGGCGATGTCATTACAGCGGTGAATCGCACGCCGATTTCGAACACAGAAGAATTCCGCAAGGCGCTGAGCAAAACCAAAGGTGGTGTGGCGCTGCGAGTGCAGCGGCAGGATCAGGTGTTCTACATCGTACTGCAGTAAGTTCTATTTTGATTGCGTGCTAAAGAAGGGCCCCGCAAGGGGCCCTTCTGTTTGCCTGTCATTCCCGTGGGCAGATTTTCGCTCCTGCAAAATCCGCATTTCCGCCTTTCAAGCTCCGCTTCCTGCTCCGCCTGAAAGTCCAGGGCATACATCCATATACGCCCGTTCGCAGCTGCCGCTGCTCACCCTTGGCGGTCAAACGAGAATCCAGTTCTTGATCAAGTGCGGCTCCGCCGCGTAATTCATTGCGGGTTCCCGCACCCGCGGGCGGGGTACTTTTGAAAGGTCAAAAGTACCCAAAACCCTCGCCCGATGATGACGCCGCTACGCGGTCCCCTGCGCGCTTCGCTGCGCTGCGGGATCGCGCTCACTCAGTGCTCGGCGTCATCGACGGGGACAAGATGAAGAAGAAACTGCTAACGCTTACAGCAACTTTAGCCAAAGCTGCATTTCATACACTTCCCACAACCTGTGTAACTGGCAGAGCTGAAAAAAACGTAACAGACCAGCGAACCTGATGTGGCGTGAGGCAATAAGCAAAACAAAATAGTTGGGAGGCGCTCTTGTTTACCCCGTCGGAGCGTGCCGACGCACCGCAGCGAGCAAGGTCAGCCCGCAGGGGCGCGGACAGGACGTCCGCGCTCTCGCACTCGGTACATGGAAGTACCGTGTGCGAGACTCCGTAGCGTAGCAAGGTGCGAGGGAAGTCGCGAAGCGACCACGCGACCGGGGCGCGTTTCTTTTCGCCCATTTTCTTGTCGCGTAACAAGAAAATGGGCTCGTCGCAGGGGCGCGAAAGCCCCATCAAATACTCGGATGCGGCGAAGCCGCACTTAATCAAGAACTGGATTCCCGCTTGACCACCATGGGTGAGCTGCGAAAGCAGTGAACGGGCGTACATGGATGTACGCCCCGGACTTTTGAGCGGAGCAGGAAGCGAAGCTTGAAAGGCGGAAATGCAGATTTTGCAGGAGCGAAAATCTGCCCGCGGGAATGACGGAACGCATCAGAACTGATACGTCACACTCAGCATATTGATATTTTTCTCGATCACCGTGAATTCAAGTTCCAGCGCCCGCCCGTCATCGAACCGGTAACCACCGCCGATCCCGCCACTCAAACCCCCGTCATTCGCGGAACCATTCCCCACCCGCGTCCACTCCCAGACCCCGCCGGCACGCGCCTTGAAATACCAGCGCCCGCTGCTGCGCCAGGTGAGATAACCACCCAGCGTAGTGAGCCTGAGATCACGATAGTCATAGTGCGGTTTGATCAGCGTCGTCGTGAGATCCGCTTCGGCCGCCCAACCGGGAAACCCGCTGTATTGCAATCCGAACCGGCCGCCGGCATTCAGTCCTGCCTTGTTGCCTGCGCTTTTAGGCAACACCAGCCCGCCGCCCGCGCCCCAGTACACCGACCAGTCATTGGCCGCACGCGCACTCCCGCAGACCAGCAGCAGCGCCATACAACACGAAAGCACGATACGGGTACGCATGATGTTCT
>DASUXE010000303.1:0-4649 GCA_036378075.1 Gammaproteobacteria bacterium | reverse complement strand
GCTGGTGCTGTTGAACGTGTAGCTGCCACCCTTGGTCAGTTCGGCTGCAAACTCGACATTGCCCGAGGTTGAGTTGAGCTGGGCGCGGTTCAGGCGATTCTTGCCGAATACCTTGACCGTACCGCTGATGCTTTCCGCGCGCAGGTCGCCGTCCACGCCACTGACCCTGACCTCGTTGCTGATGCCGTGTGCATTGATATGTGCATTGGCGGCCGAGCCGGTGACATCCACGTCGCCGCTGACCGACGATGCGGTGATGTCGCTGTCAGTGGAATCGAGTTTGACGTTACCGCTGACGCTCTTCAGGCGGGCGGTGCCGGTGAGTTTATCGGCATTAATATCGGCACTGACCGTGTCCACCGATATTCGGCTGGCTTTCGGTACCTCGATCACCAGGTCCGAACCGTCCACGTTGTTGCGGGTGTGTTCAGGCAGCACCACCCGGATATCGATTCCGTCACCGTCGCTGTTGATTTCCAGCCGCTTGCTGCCGGCGCCGAGCGTGCCGGTGACATGCACCTGGTTCTTGTCCCAGCCCTGGATCTTCACGGATCCAGCCAGGTTATGCACCCAGATTGTGCCATCAGCCTTGGCAGGACGGGTTTCATTGATCGGCGTGCCGGTGTCGGCGGCATAGGCTGAACTGGCGGTCAGTGTCATCAGTGACAGCGTTGCCACGCTGCCCATCAACAGCAGGAGCGTATACATGGCAATAATCAGTAGGCGTTTCATAACGTGTTCCTCACAGTAGTTTGAATCTGGGCCTGTTGCGCTTCATTCATCAGTTGCGCTTCCTGTTCATATAGATTGAACAGTAGTGCCTGCAGGTTTACATCATCGGGATATTTCTTCAGCGCAGCCCGGGTGCGACGGATGGAATCGTTCAGCAGACGCAGGTTGTCGAGCAGCGCATAGCGTGCCTTGGGCGGCAGGTTGTTGTCGCTGGCAAGTTGCGCGGTGAATGCCATACGCGGGTCGTTGCCGGACGAAACCTGCGTCACCGGTACGGTGGTGGCAAACATCGCGTCGTCGGAAGCCGGCATGCGGTTTCCAACCGCAACCCAGATCACCGAGACTGCCACTACCACGACCGCGGCGACGGCACCGGCACGACTCCAGATGTCGTGTGACCAAGATGGGCGGCGCGGCGTGATACGCGCTGAGATACCGGGCCACAAGTCGTGCTGTGGTTCGACGTTGCGCGGCAGCCTCGCCAGTGCCGCGTCCAGCTTTTCGTTGGATGTCTCGTTCATGTCTGCAACCTCGCTTGCAACAGTTGCCGCGCCCGGTGCACGTGCGCCTTGCAGGTGCCCGTGGCAATGCCGGTCATCCCGGCGATTTCCTCATGGCTGTAGCCTTCTATGGCATGCAGCACAAACACCGCGCGCGCCGCCGGCGGCAGGCCGGCGATCAGGCGCTCCATGTCCATGCCGGCGTCCGGTGCCGCATCCGCTGACGGCAGGGACTCCAGTAATTCGTCAGTGCCGGGCTGGATCAGTTGCAGGTGCCGGCGTTCGAGCCGCAGGCGTTGCAGGGCCATGTTGATGGCGATGCGGGTCAGCCAGGTGCCGAAACTGCTCTCGCCGCGAAATCCGGCCAGGGCGTCCCAGGCCTTCAGGAACGCGTCCTGGGTGCATTCTTCCGCGGCGCCCTGATCGGCGGTGATGCGCAGGCACACGGCGTAGATGCGTCCGGTGTGACGGCGATACAACTGCTCGAAGGCAGTCAGGTCACCGTCCCGGGCCCGCGCCACCCGGGTGCGTTCCTCGTCACCGCTCGCGTGGCGGGTATCCGGCGGATTCAGGGACACACTGACGGTTTCCATGTCTGTTTGATGATGGTGTGACGGGCAAGGTTTAGCCGGCCTGAAAATATACCCGGCTTTCAGGTCACTGCACGCGTCAGTTCGCCGGGGTCCGTGATCGGCAGCGAACATTCAGTGCCGCGGCAGACATAGGCGCAGATTTCGCCGCGTGGCGCGCATTGCGCTAACAGGCCGGTGAGACCTTCTGCATCGACGGGGATCGCCAGCACGATACGGCGTGGATCGAATTTCCGTTCCAGTGCGCTGCGCCAGGCGCGTAACGATTCCTGGTCGCCACGCAATATGGCGAGCGTTGGCGGCTTGAGTGCATTCTCCAGCGCCAGCAGCATGGCAGCATGGGCATCGGGATAACGCATCATGCCCGGCATTGCGTTCTTGATGGCACGTTCCGCAGCGTCGAGATACCGTGGTTCAGCGGCGAGGTGGCCCAGTGTCAGCAGGGCGCGGGCAGCGACGGCGTTGCCGGCTGGCAGCGATTCGTCGGTACAGGTTTTGGAGCGGTGCAAGGGCACGGGTTGATCCGCTGCCGTGAACCAGAAGCCGCCGGATGGCCGGTCTTCGAATTCTTGCAGCAACGTATCCGCCAGTTGCCGCGCAAATTCGAACAATTCGCTGCTCCACTGTGCCTGCAGTAATTCCAGTACGCCCTCCAGCAGGAAGGCGTAGTCATCGAGATAAGCCGGAACCTTTGCCTGCCCATCGCGCCAGGCCGCGAACAACCGGCCGTGTTTCCACAGGTGCAGGCGAATGAATGTCGTTGCGCGTTGTGCCGACGAAAGGTATTGCGGCTCATCAAGCAACCGGCTGGCGAGCGCCATGCCGCGAATCATCAGGCCGTTCCATGCCGTCAGGACCTTGTCGTCGAGACCGGGCCGCACCCTGTGTTCGCGTGCTGCCAGCAACTTGTTGCGCCCGGAATCGAGCAGGCGTCTGATTTCGGTTTCGGATTTGCCAAGCGAGGCGGCGAGTTCGCCGGTGCCGGCCCGGATGTGAAGATGCCAGTGTGCTTCGAAATTGGCGGGCTCATCCAGTCCGTAGCGTGGCGCGAACACGGTGTACTCAGCATCGTTCAGCAACGAACGCACCTCGTCCCGGTTCCAGACGTAATACTTGCCTTCGTGGCCTTCGGAATCGGCGTCCAGGCTCGACCAGTACCCACCTTCGGCTGCCTGCATTTCATGCATTGCCCAGCGCGCGATGCCGTGCGCGGTTTCGATGTAGAACGGATCGCTGTTCAGCTTGCCGGCCTGTGCGTAAAGCGCCAGCAGCGGGCCGTTGTCGTAAAGCATCTTTTCGAAATGCGGAATCATCCATTGCGCATCCACCGAATAGCGGTTGAAGCCGCCACCCAGCTGGTCATATATTCCGCCTTCCGCCATCGAGGTCAGCGTGGTGGTCAGCATGTCGCGGCAAGGGGTGGTGGTTTCGCTGTCAGCATCCGGCGCTAACGACTGCCACAACAGGAATGCCAGACTGGCAGGATGCGGAAACTTCGGTGCGCCGCCAAAGCCGCCATGGCGTGCATCGAAGCTTTCCATCAGCGACTGGCGCGCCGCCGCCAGCGGCGTTGCGTCAAGCTCGGCAGGGTTGCCGGCCGACTCGTGCTGGATACGTTTGAACACCTCCTGCAACGAGGCATTCTGCTGTTGCAATTCGCTTTTGTGCTCGCGATAGAACGCGGCAATCCGTGTCAGTACGTCCTGGAACGCCGGGCTGTCATAGCGCGGCGTGTTCGGAAAATAGGTTCCGGCGAAGAATGGTGTCAGGTCATCGGGACTGAGAAACACCGTCAGTGGCCAGCCACCACCGCGCTGCGCCAGAATCTGGTGGGCGAGTTGGTACACACGATCAAGGTCAGGACGTTCCTCGCGATCCACCTTGATATTGACGAACAGGCGGTTCATGAGCGCGGCGGTGCCGGGATCCTCGAAGGATTCGTGTGCCATCACGTGGCACCAGTGACAGGCGGAATAACCGATCGAGAGCAGGATGGGTTTGTCCTGCTCACGGGCCAGGCTCAGGGCAGCGTCGTTCCAGGGATACCAGTCCACCGGATTGTGAACATGCTGCAACAGATAGGGGCTGGTTTCACCGGCAAGATGATTGTGTGATTTGGAATCGGCCATCGCGGAGTCCGATTAGGTAGAATACGGCCACTATAAACCCTTCCCGATGTTCCTCTCATCCCGGCGTGGCCGGTACCAGCGGAACGGATGTACCTCATGTCTCTGCCGCCGCTGATTCTCAGGAAAAATGAAGACCGCCGCCTGCGAGCCGGTCATCTTTGGGTGTTCAGCAATGAGGTGGACATTGCACGCACGCCACTCAAGGGATTTGCGCCCGGCGACGCGGTCGAGATCCAGTCGCACAGCGGCCGCTTCATCGGTAACGGCTATGTGAACCCGAATTCGCTGATCTGTGCGCGCATCCTGAGCCGGGATGCAGTGCATGTGCCCGACCGCTCGTTGCTGGTGCACCGCTTGAATGTCGCGCTGTCGTTGCGCGAACGGTTGTATGCAAAGCCGTATTACCGGCTGGTGTTCGGTGAATCGGACGGACTACCCGGTCTGGTGGTGGATCGGTACGGCGATGTGCTGGTGGTGCAGATCACCACGGCAGGCATGGAGCGGCTCAGGGACGAGATTGCCGCGGCGCTCGACAAAGTTATCAAGCCGGTCGGGATTCTGTGGCGCAACGATGTCGGCATGCGCGAATTGGAAGGCTTGCCGTTGTACACCGACACCAGTGGCACAGTACCGGAGGTGGCGAGGGTCGAGGAACATGGCCAGTGTTTCGAGGTACCGCTGTCGGGCGGCCAGAAGAC
>DASUXE010000302.1:0-2378 GCA_036378075.1 Gammaproteobacteria bacterium | reverse complement strand
TTCCATAGTGCATAGGAACAACTACATTCGGGTCAACCAGTCTGACCGCTTGCGCTGCCGCCTTCGGTCCCATGGTGAAATGATCGCCAATACAGGCCAGCATCACATCGATATGATCCATTTTGCCAATCAACCGCATGTCACTGAATAGAGCGGTGTCGCCAGTATCGTAGATGGTCGGGCCATTCTTTACGCGAATAACGAATCCGTTGGGATTACCTGCAGCTTCCATGCGACCAGGCTTGCCGTCATTGCCCGGTATTTCTATGTCAGAGCTGTGGACTGCCGGTTCGAATGTCACACTTACTTCGCCGTTCAACAGACTGATTGTGCCGCCGCTGTTTCCGAGTGTATCGAATCCCGCCTGGGAAGCGGGAAAGCCCAGATAGTCCACCATTGCGTGGCCCAAATCGAAATTGGCGATCAAATGCGCGCCTGTACGTTTGGCAATCTCAACCGCATCGCCGATATGATCGAAATGTCCATGGGTCACCAGGATGTAATCGGCACTTTTCAGATTTTGCAGGTCCTGCTTTCCATGTTTATTGGACGGGTTTGTGATCCACGGATCAAGCAGCAGCACATGACCGGACGGTGTCACGAGCTTGAATGCTGCGTGCCCGTACCAGGTCAACGTTGTTACGCTTTTTGCACTGACCGGTTGCTGAAAAAACGCCAGCAAGCTCAGTAAAGAAATCATCATCAAACGACGCAGCATCGTGGACCTCTCTTTGTTTCCGACTGGCCAGTCTGTGTACCGACGCAAGTCTAGTACATTAAAAACCGGACAACCAGAAAGCCGTCGACCAACCGTAATAATTCGGCCGAAGTAAATAACCTCAGTGTGAATTCTGGTCTGTGCCGGTTAGCGCATCACGCCCTGTCACAACAGCCCTCCATTACCGCATCTGGCAACGGAGGGCCGTGAAATGACCGGGCATGCGGATATCTAGTTGGAATCAGCTGTCTTCCACACTTCCGGTTTCCATTTTCCCGAAGCGGCAAATTTAGCGCCGATATAATAGTCCTTGCCGGCTTCAACCTTCACTTTCAACTGATGCTTCATCTGTCCGTAGCGGGTGCTGCGCTGCAAACCGGGTAAATCAGCCAGATTGACACTGCGCGCGACACGCACATCAAAGGTGTATTCGCCGGGCTTGATCCAAAGTACGCCCTGGTCGTCCCGATTGGTGAGCTTGCCGTCTACCGCCCATATTTCCACAGGATAAATCTGCTTTGCAGTTTGATCCACATTCAGATACAGCGTGGCGTGGGGCTCACTCCGGCTGCCGAGAAACGGTGTGTCCGCTGCCGCAACTGCCGCGCAGAAAGCAATCAGCAGCACGCCGGTCGAAAATTTCACGAGATAATGTTTCATGACAACCTCCTAATATTTTCGTACTTCGTCTATAGTATAGACCATCTGGCACAAAACAAACCTGGCGTCAGTCCTCCACAGCAACCGGTCGCAAAGGATCTCGAATCCACTCGCTCCAGGAGCCCGGGTAAAGCCGCGCACCCCGCATTCCTGCCACCTCCATGGCCAAGAGGTTATGGCAGGCGGTAACGCCCGAGCCACACATGCAGATGGCGCGTTCCGGCGGACTGCCGTTCAAGGCCTGTTCGATGCGCTGCCTCAACTCGGTGGGACGTTTGAACCGGCCTGTTGGTTCCAGATTCCCGGCAAACGGCACGTTGACCGCGCCCGGTACGTGTCCCGCCACCGGATCCAGGGTCTCATTCCGACCCTGGAAACGGTCATGTGCACGGGCATCCAGCACCCTTCCCGGTAGCCGCCCCATCACCGTCTCCAGCACTTCCGCACTGCTTACCCACATCGTATCGTCACGACGCGCCATGAAATTTTGCGGAACAGGCACCGCGATATCGGCGGTCACCTGGTGACCGTTGGCGACCCATGACTGCCATCCACCCTCGAGCACCGCGACGTGTGGATGCCCCAGCCAGCGGGCCAGCCACCATAAACGAGCCGCTATCGCGCCGTTGACATCGTCGTAGGCGACCACCTGCACGTCTTCCGTGATACCAGCCCGGCCAAAAGCCGCTGCGAGTTGTCCGGCATCAGGCAGTGGATGACGCCCGCTCACCGGTGTTACCGGACCCGCCAGATCATGGTCGAGGTGGAAATACATCGCGCCAGGAATATGGCTTTCACGATAGGCGGCTCGACCGGCATCCGGTGAGGACAATACAAACCGGCAATCACAGATTACCCAGCCCGGCTCACCGATGTGGGCGGCAAGCAATTCCGAAGTGATCAATGTGTCATACATTGCGGTAACCTGTATCGGCAAATGCTGGCGTACCCTGCTGGCAATGGAGTCGCACGGCCGCGCTTCCGATGTTATCTTGCTTCA
>DASUXE010000301.1:0-6353 GCA_036378075.1 Gammaproteobacteria bacterium | reverse complement strand
AGCGTCCAGTCCCCGATCCGCCAGCGAATCAGTCTCAGTGTCGGATAACCGATCGCCGCGGTCATGCGGCGCACCTGCCGGTTGCGCCCTTCGCGCAGCGTGAGTTCGATCCAGGCGGTGGGAATTGCCTTGCGAAAACGGATAGGTGGTGTTCGAGGCCACAGGTTATCCGGTTCCGGGACTAAGCGTGCCCCGGCGGGCAATGTGCGCCCGTCATTCAGATCGATACCGGCACGCAAGCGATCGAGATCGCTTTCTGTGGGTGCGCGTTCCACCTGGGCCAGATACGTTTTCGACATCTTGTGGCGTGGATGGCTGATGCGGCTTTGCAGCCGTCCGTCATCGGTAAGCAGTAGCAGGCCTTCGCTGTCGGTATCCAGCCGTCCGGCCGGATACACGTTTCTTACCTTGATGAAATCCGCCAGTGTGGAACGGCCACCGTCGCTGCTGAACTGGCAGATCACGCCAAACGGTTTGTTGAACATGATCAGCATCGGATCTCCGGCCTCATTCCACTGACGCATCCGCAGTATCGTCACCGGTAAAAAAGCGCTTGTCCATCAACTCGATGAAGCGCCGTGCTTGCGGGGTCAGGAATTTACCGCGCCGGTAAACCACACCGTAAGTCCGTTTCGGAAAATAGGCTTTCAACGATGTGGCGCGCAGTCGATAGCTCTGTCGCAGGCAGATGCTCGAAACAATGGAGATGCCCAAGCCTTCCTCGACGTAACGCTTGATCACTTCCCAGCCGCCGACTTCGAGCCGCACCTTGTATTCCAGCTTGTGGGCACGAAACACCTGATCGACGCGACGCCAGGTGCTGAGATTCTGTGGCGGCAGGATCAAACCGTATTCGGCGATGTCCTCGAGCGTCACCTCCGGCAGTTCCACCAGCGGATGATCCATGGCCGTGACCAGCATGGTGTCGAAGGTGAACAGGGCCTTGTAGACCATGTCGTCCGGTACCTCGAACATGGAGCCGACTGCAAAGTCCGCTTCATCGGCACGCAGCATGGCCAGACCGTTGCGGCCGGTCACGTTGTGAAGACGCAAGTGAATGCCGGGGTAACGGTCCGCGAAATCCCGCACATACGCCGGCAGCAGATAGAGCAGGGTGGATTCGCCGGTCGCGATATTGATCTCGCCGCTGTTGAGGTTGCCGAACCTGTCTGCCAGCGCCTGCGGCAGGGTATCCATGCCTTCCACCAGCGGTACGGCCAGTTCGTACAGCGCCACCCCGGCCGGGGTCGGCTGGATGCGGGGACCGCGGCGTTCCAGCAGTACTTCGCCCAATTCCTGTTCCAGCGCCTGGATCTGCAGCGATACGGTTGGCTGAGCCAGTTCCAGCTTTTCGGCCGCCTTGGAGATGCCGCCTTCTTTCACGGCATGACAAAAGGCCCTCAACTGGGCAAGACGACTATGACGGTAATAGCGGGTGGGACGTGCCATTCCAGTATTGCCAATTTCAATGCTTCAGATTGAAGCAATTGGCTTCTCAAGATGCAAGCCTGGGCGCAGTCTCCGCCCATGGGTAATTTTTGAACAGGAGCCACCACCATGCCAGCTTCCGCCAACCCTGCAGCTCGAGCCTCCGAAACAAGCCTGGCGTTCACCGGCCCGGCCCGGCCCGATCCGGAGTTGCTGGGGGTCGAAGCGCAGCGGTTCCTGGCCGACCTGGTCGCCCGGTTCGCGCCCCGGGTCGACAGCCTGCTGACTGCACGCCAGCGCCATCAGGCTGCTTTTGACCGTGGGGAATTACCGGATTTTCGCGCCGATACGGCCCATATCCGTGCAGCCGACTGGCAGGTGGGCAGTATCCCAGAAGATCTGATGGATCGCCGGGTCGAGATTACCGGGCCGGTGGAACGCAAGATGATCATCAATGCACTGAATTCGGGCGCCCGTGCCTTCATGGCCGATTTCGAGGATTCGCTGGCACCGACCTGGGAGAACATCATTGAAGGTCAGCGCAATCTGCGTGACGCGGTGCGCCGCGAGATCGAATACACCAGCCCGGAGGGCAAGCACTATCGGCTCGGCGACAAGACTGCGGTACTGATTGTGCGGCCCCGTGGCTGGCACTTACCCGAGAAACATGTTCAATTCGCCGGCCGTGCGATTCCCGCCACGCTGTTCGATTTCGGCCTGTATCTGTTGCTCAATGCCGGTGAACTGCTGAAGCGCGGCACGGGCCCGTATTTCTATCTCCCCAAACTCGAAAGCTACGAGGAAGCGCTGCTCTGGCACGACGTCATCGTCCATGCCGAAGCCGTGCTGAAGCTGAAACCGGGCAGTGTGAAAGTGACGGTCTTGATCGAAACGCTGCCGGCGGCATTCGAGATGGAGGAAATCCTGTTTGCGTTGCGCGAGCACATCGTAGGACTCAATTGCGGCCGCTGGGATTACATTTTCAGCTTCATCAAGAAGCTGCATGCACACCGCAAGTATCTGCTGCCGGAACGCAATCAGGTGGGCGTGACCACGCACTTCCTGCGTTCCTACTCGCAATTGCTGATTCAGACCTGTCATCGTCGCGGCGCGTTCGCGATGGGCGGCATGGCAGCGCAGATCCCCATCAAGGGTGACGAACAGGCGAATGCAGTCGCACTCGACAAGGTTCGCGCCGACAAGCAACGCGAAGCAGGCGACGGTCACGATGGTACCTGGGTGGCGCACCCGGGTCTGGTGCCGGTCGCGCTCGACATCTTCAATCAGCACCTGCACGGACCAAACCAGCTGACGCGGTTGCGCGAAGATGTTGCAGTCACTGCGGATGACCTGTTGCAGGTTCCCGAAGGCACCATTACCGAAACCGGTGTGCGCAACAACGTGAATGTCGCGATCCAGTACCTCGCCTCGTGGCTGGCAGGCAACGGGTGTGTGCCGATCAATCATCTGATGGAAGACGCCGCGACTGCGGAAATCGCCCGCGCCCAACTCTGGCAATGGACACACCACGCGGGTGTGCTGCTGGATGATGGACGCGAACTGAGCGGTGAGCTGGTCGAGAGCATACGTCAGGACGAAACCGCGAAATTGCTCACGGCCTGCGTTGACGCCACCGCCGCTACACAAATCACACGCGCATCAGCGCTGTTGCGTGATTTGACCGATGCGAAAAAATTTGCGGATTTTCTGACGTTGGATGCCTATCAGCAGCTTTAATCTGGACGGGGAGAACTGTGTCATGAGTGATCAGGAATTGGTGCAGACGCTGGAACAGGAATGGCAGGAATCGCCGCGCTGGAAGGGTGTGTCACGCCCCTACAGCGCAGCCGATGTGGTGCGTTTGCGCGGCAGTGTGCAGATCGAGCACACGCTGGCGCGGCGCGGCGCGGAACGCCTGTGGCGCTCCTTGAATACCGAATCGTTTATCAACGCGCTGGGTGCCTTGACCGGCAACCAGGCGATGCAGCAGGCCAAGGCCGGGCTCAAGGCGATCTACTGTTCGGGCTGGCAGGTTGCTGCGGATGCCAATACGGCCGGACAGATGTATCCGGATCAGTCGCTGTATCCGGCTGATGCCGTGCCGGCGCTGGTCCGCCGGATAAACCATTCCCTGCAACGTTTCGATCAGATTCTGAAATCGGAAGGCAAGGAAGGCTTCGATCCGTTTCTGCCGATTGTGGCGGATGCGGAAGCCGGTTTCGGTGGTGTGTTGAATGCATTCGAACTGATGAAAGCCATGATCGAGGCGGGCGCTTCCGGTGTGCACTTCGAAGATCAGCTGGCTGCCGCCAAGAAATGCGGCCATATGGGCGGCAAGGTGCTGGTGCCGACCTCCGAAGCGGTGCAGAAACTGGTGGCGGCGCGACTGGCTGCTGATGTGCTCGGTGTGCCGACTCTGATCGTGGCACGCACCGATGCCGATGCGGCCTCCTTGCTGACGTCGGACATTGACGAGAACGACAAGCCGTTCTGCACTGGTGAGCGGACTGCGGAGGGATATTTCAGGGTTAATGCCGGTTTGCCGCAAGCCATTTCGCGCGGCCTTGCTTATGCGCCGTACGCGGACCTGGTCTGGTGCGAAACCTCACACCCCGATCTCGATCAGGCACGCGAATTTGCCGAGGCGATTCACCGGAAATATCCCGGCAAGCTGCTGGCATACAACTGTTCGCCTTCGTTCAACTGGAAGAAGCATCTCGATGACGGCACCATCCGCAAGTTCCAGCGCGAACTGGCGGCGATGGGTTACAAGTTCCAGTTTATTACTCTGGCGGGATTCCACGCGCTGAATTACTCGATGTTCAGTCTGGCCACCGGTTATCGGGATCGACAGATGGAAGCGTACGTGGAATTGCAGGAAGCCGAATTCGCCGCTGAAAAGCACGGCTATACCGCGACCCGGCACCAGCGCGAAGTGGGTACAGGCTATTTCGATGCCGTGACCCAGGCAATTACCAGTGGAACTTCCTCGCTCACCGCGTTGACCGGTTCGACCGAAGAAGCGCAGTTCCAGGGCAAGCAGAGCAAGGCACGCAAGCCCGAATCAGCGCTGGCCTGAAATCCACGGGGGTGGCACTTGAGCGCCGGGTCCGGTTGGATCCGGCGCTTTGTTTTTCTGAGGGGCTAGCCCTGCATGTTAGAATCCCCGCCCGGCAGCCGGGTCTGACCGGTGTTGTCCGACCCCAACCCCCAGGTTGAAGGAAATCCCGCATGAAATTCGACAAGGTCGTACCTCCCAAGGCCGGCGAACGCATCAGCGTCAACACCGATTTCAGCATCAATGTGCCGGATCAGCCGGTCATCCCGTTCGTGGTCGGCGACGGTATCGGAATCGATGTGACTCCGGTGATGCAGAAGGTAGTGGATGCGGCGGTGCAAAAAGCCTATGCCGGCAAACGCCGGATCGCCTGGATGGAAGTCTATGCCGGTGAGAAGGCGGTGCAGAAATACGGCAAGGATGTTTATCTCCCGGAAGAGACGCTGCACGCCATGCGTGAATATGTGGTGTCCATCAAGGGTCCATTGGGCACGCCGATTGGCGGCGGCATCCGCTCCCTGAACGTGGCGATGCGGCAGGTACTGGATCTCTATGCCTGTGTACGGCCGATCCGTTATTTCCCTGGCGTCTCGACGCCCATGAAAGAGTCGGAGCTCACCGACATGGTGGTGTTCCGAGAAAATACCGAGGACATCTACGCCGGCATCGAATGGGCGGCCGGTACTCCCGAGGTGCACAAGGTGATCAATTTCCTGCAGCACGAAATGGGTGTGACTGGAATCCGTTTTCCGAACAGCTCCGGTATCGGAATCAAACCGGTATCCAAGGAAGGTTCGCAGCGACTGGTGCGCAAGGCGATTCGGTACGCGATCGACAACGACCGGGTATCGGTAACGCTGGTGCACAAGGGCAACATCATGAAGTTCACCGAAGGTGCCTTCCGCAACTGGGGTTACCAGGTTGCCAAAGAGGAGTTCGGCGCGGTGGATATCGACGGCGGTCCGTGGTGCAAGTTTACCAATCCCCGCACCGGCCATGACATCGTGGTAAAGGACGTGATTGCCGACAATTTCCTGCAGCAGATTCTGATGCGGCCGGAAGATTACGATGTGATCGCAACCCTGAATTTGAACGGCGATTACATTTCCGACGCCCTTGCGGCCCAGGTCGGCGGTATCGGCATTGCGCCGGGCGCCAATATTTCCGATGCCGTGGCGATCTTCGAAGCAACCCATGGCACAGCGCCGGGTTTTGCCGGCAAGGATCAGGTGAATCCCGGTTCGCTGATTCTTTCCGCGGAAATGATGTTGCGTTATCTCGGCTGGACCGAGGCGGCGGACAAGATCATGCACGGGGTGGCAAACACCATCGCGGCCAAGATCATGACCTATGACCTGGCCCGCCTGCGTCAGGCCATCCGCGTTTCAAAACGCGACATTGCCGCCCGCCGCAACGTCGAGGAAAAAATGCAGAGCCTTATCCCCGGCGCCACGCTGGTGGGGTGCTCGGGCTTCGGCGATGCCGTGATCGAGCACATGGAATAAACCGTGACCGGCAAGCCGATCCTCTGGGCAAACCCGTAAATTTGACGTAACCTTTTGCCAGGGATTGGTTTGGCCTGATTGCGGGGGTAGTGAATGATCCGTGTCCTGCTGGTGGATGACCACAAGCTTGTACGGACAGGGATTCGTCTGATACTCGAAGAAACGCCGGACGTGCGTATTGCAGGTGAAGCGACTTCCGGCGAGGAAGCCGTCAAGCTTGCGCGTGAACTCAAACCCGACGTGATACTCATGGACGTGAACATGCCGGGCATCGGCGGCCTGGAAGCCACCCGCAAACTGCACGCCCATGATCCCGCCTTGAAGGTCATCGCCGTCACGGTGCACGCCAGTGAACCGTTCCC
>DASUXE010000300.1:0-4046 GCA_036378075.1 Gammaproteobacteria bacterium | reverse complement strand
CCCGATCGGTATACCGGAATTTTCGGCCGGCAGCACTCGCGGTACTGATGCTGGTGGCGGCAGGTTGCGCGCAGGTCGCTCCGCGGCCATCGACCGTGTTGCCGCAACTTTCGCCATTGGTTACCACGGGCGCCGAGCATTATACGATTCGTGCGGCCGGCTCCGATGTGGATTTTCTGGTCTACAGGGCCGGTCCGTTGGCTGCATTTGGTCATAACCATGTGATTCGTGCATCCGAAATCGGTGGTGATGTTTATCTGAACAGGGATTTTGCGCTCTCGGGATTCAGGTTCACGCTGCCAGTAAAGGGCTTTCGTGTGGATGAAGCAGCCGAGCGTGCCACCGAGGGGAGCGATTTTGCCGTGCAGCCTTCACCCCAAGCCATCGCCGGTACCACCCATAACATGCTCAGCCCGGCGTTGCTTGACGCGGAAAAGTATCCGGAAATCGTCGTGCGTTCGGCAGCTGTCGCAGGGTTGGAATCCGCGCCTGTTGTCACCACTCGCATCACGCTGCGCGGTGTGCAACGCGATGTGCGTGTGCCGATCACCTTGACGGTGTCAGGCGCGCAGCTGATTGCCAGCGGCAGTTTTGAAATCAGGCAGAGCGACTTTGGTATGACACCGTTCAGCATTCTGGGCGGCGGGCTGCAGGTAGCGGATACCATAAAAGTACATTTTCTTATCATGGCAGTTCGTGAATAACAACAATACCGTTCCACTGGGCGTGAGGGTTCCATGCTACGACCTGGATTGCGGTCCGTGGATCGGATCTGCGGGTATGTACACGGAACTCAGCCAGGTGCTTTCCGACTCGCGCCCGGATTCGAAGCGGTATCGATTGCCGTAGATGGCAAACAGGCGCTGCCGGGTATTGTTGAGCCCGACTCCGGTATCGAGCGAGTTGTTGATACTGACGCCGTTCGCCAGGGAACAGTTTTGGATGGTAAGGCAAATTTGGTTGTCTTCAAGCCGGCTGCGTATCGTCAACGAGCCACCCCCGGGAATCTTTGCGACGCCGTGTTTGATGGCATTCTCGACCAGAGGCACGAGCAGAAACGTCGGAATGGCGCATTCGAGTGTAACGGGGTCGATTTCCAGGCGGACCTGAAGACGGTCCTCATAGCGTGTTTTCATGATCGTCAGGTAGCGCTCGATAAATGCCAGTTCTTCCCTGACTGGGGTAAATTCACGATCACTTTCGGTAAGGCTCTGGCGCAACAAGGAGCTGAGTTCAGTCAATAGGCGCTCGGCACGATCCGGGTCGGTACCGATAAGCGCTACCACAATATTCAGGGAGTTGAAGAAGAAATGTGGATTCAGTTGACCGCGCAGCGTACCCAGTTTCGCTTCCAGCCATTTGCTGCGTAACTGCTCGACCTTGAGGCGCTCGGATTTATAGCGCAGAAAAGCGTTGAGAGCAAAAATAAGCACCAGCCCGAGCAGGTAAACGATCGAATACTGAACAGTCTTTGCCAGCCATATCTGCCACGGACCGATCAGATCAATGGCTTGCTGTAATGAATGCGAAGCCGCATAGGCGCGATTGGTGAGGTAATAGGTCAGCGCAAGGGTCGGACTGGTAAGGAGCGAAAACACGCTTGCGATACCAGCCTGCGATAATATCAGCCACGCAGCATGACGATGTGATATGACCAAATTGACGGCCAACAGATAGGCGCCGATCAACAAGGGCAGCAAGAGTATCCGCGTCACGACCAGCTGTACGACGTCACCCAGATTCGCCCCGTGCCCGTCTGCGGCAGCACTGAACAGCATCATCACGATGTCCCAGGTTGTTGCATATAGCCATAACGGAATGCTGATCAGCAATACGATCAAAAGACGACGACGCAACAGGGAGCCGGGGTCGTGCAACAGCGACCAGAAATGGGATTTTTGCAGTCTCTCGGGGTGCTGCGCGCTTTCTGGAATCAGCGCGGATAATTCATTGTCCATGAGCCTGTTATCGGACAGAAAGGGGTACATAGTGTGAACCTTCACGGGCACGGGTACCACTATTGCCAGCATTGTGATGTTGGGATGCGCCGATACCTGTAAATGAGCCTTGTGGTTGCCCGGCACGCGGGTCGGCTCGGTTGCGAACGCTTCGACCCCGGCTGGTAGTGGCCTGGTATCGAGCGGCAACCGGACGATTGGCCAAAGTGTATGCACCGGGCCATGCACTGACGCGCTTGTCGAAGCAGCCGAGGCGCGGCATGGTGGTCGTAAAGTGTTTGTCACCATCTCCGTCCGCGCCCCGGTCTGTGGTATCCAGTTGCGGTGTCAGGGTTAATCCGGTCAGTGATCGAACCTCAATGTCTGAACCACGGGAGCCTGCGACAATGCGTCCAGGCGCGCTATCGAGATTGCATGGTCAGACGCCTCCAGAGTAATTCTGCTGCCACTTCCGATATCGATTACGGTGATTTGATTTGCACTCGCACTGAACACCAATTGATCCAGCAACCCGTCGAGACCAGCACCATTGGCGTCAAAAGGCGTTTGAAACAGGTTGATCGCTGAAGGGTTCAGGCCGTGTGCTGAAAGTGAGCCGGCGAACGCATGGACCAGCGCGCCGTTCAGTGCGTCGAGCGAGGTGGCATGGATCGCGGGTTGATATTCGGGATTCGCGAAGGCTTTTTCTACCGTCATGCCGTGACTCAGATACCACAGCCGCGTCATGGCGTTGCTTAAAGGGTCGAGGTTTGCGACGCCGTCTCCTGTCGCGATGCTGTACATGGCATGACCCTGATCATCCGCCACTTTGAGCAAAAACGGTGCGGTGAGCCCGGCAGTTGCCAGCATAAAGTGACCATGCGCGTCTGTGGTAGTGAATTGGGCTCGCCCTTGTGCGTCCTTTAGACTCACTAGCATGCCTGTGAAGGGATGTCCGACCGCCGCCGTACCCATTACAAGCCCCGCGGCGGAAACCGTCAGAGTTGCCTGGTTGCTTTTGATTGAGTAGGGAAACCCGCTTATCGAGTAATTGTAGGTGGCAGTAACAAGCGTCGTACCTGCGGCGACTGCGGTAGCGAGGCCGTTCTGGTCAATTGTGGCAACGCTGGTATTCGAGGACTTCCACGTGTAGGTCACACCGTTCAACGTAGTACCGTTGGAATCCGTCGCGGTTGCCGTATATTGCTGTGTGGCGTTGACAGCGATGGTGCTCGAGGCGGGCGAAATCGTTATGGCCGATACCCCGCCACCGGTAGAGCTGGAAGAACCTGAGGAACCTCCATAACTACTGCCACCGCCGCAACTGGCGATGAGTAGTGTGGTGATGGCGGCGGTTGTGATTACGGCGCCAAGTTTCCAGTGTTTCATGATGCATACCCCATGTGGTTATTCCGGAGCCGAGCCACGTCGCTGTGGATTAGCCGGGAACGGCGAGCCTTTATGTGCAAAGCGCCCGCCAGTATCAAGCTGCTTTCCGTCGTCCTTGCGGAACTGATTTGCGCAGGGGCATTACACCACCGCTATGCAGGGGTGTCGGCGGGGTTGCGATGGAAGCGACAGAAATCGCGACGAAGAAGCCGCTTTATGCGTTGAAGATGCAGTCTGGGAAGATCAGGCAGCGACCACCTATTAATCCGGATACAGTCTGGCCAGCAGGCCACGAATCGTGTCACGGTAGGTTGCGCCCGAGGTAAAGCGCTCGCCCCCTGACAGCAGCAGTTCATAGTCACCGTGCGAGGCGGGCTTCATTTCGCGTACATGATCAAAATTTACCAGTATCGAACGATTTATACGCACGAATGATGACGAGATCAGGCGCTGCTGCATGTCACGCATGCGTTCCCGGATCATGGCGTGTTCACCAGTAACCGTGTGGATATGCAGGTAATCGCCGTCTGATCGCATGTGGGTGATATCGTGCAGCACAAAAAACTTGAGGTGCGTTCCATCTTTGACTGCGAGCCGTTGCTGGGGATGATCCGTCAATCCGGAAAGACGATCGACTATACGTTCCACATCCGCCATTCGGGGCGCCGCCGCCAGACGGTTGCGCGCCTTGCCGAGTGCCTCGCGGAAACGTTGCCTGTC
>DASUXE010000299.1:0-2721 GCA_036378075.1 Gammaproteobacteria bacterium | reverse complement strand
TACCGATATTCACTGCAACGACGGCGAACTGCTGGAGGCGCGCTGGTTCACGCGCGACGATCTGCTGACCGAACTCAGCAGCGGCAAGCTGATGTTGCCGACCCGGCAGAGCATTTCCTGGCGCCTGCTGTGCGAGTGGTTTGAACGTGCCGGTGGACGCTACAACGCTGCCGCACTGCAAGCAGCAACTGCGCGGAGTAGCGGATGAACAGGGCAATGACCAAGTCTCATCATCTGGACGGCCCGGCATTATCCGCGCTCGTCGCATTGATGTTGCTCTGGGGTTACAACTGGGTGGTGATGAAAATCGCCCTGCGATATGCGGCACCGTTCGACTTTGCTGCGTTGCGTACGTTCTTCGCCTCGCTGTTGTTGCTGTTGCCGGTGGCGCTGTTGCGACGTAGCGCGCTGCGTCCACGCCGCATCCACGCGGTATTGATGCTCGGCTTCCTGCAAACCGCCTGTTTCGTTGGTCTGGTTAACACTGCATTGGTGCATGGCGGCGCCGGCAAGAGTTCGGTGCTGGTCTATACGATGCCGTTCTGGGTAGTAGTGTTTGCGCCGCTGATACTGCGCGAACATTTTCGGCGCAATCAGTTGCCAGCGCTGTTACTGGCGTTCGTCGGACTGCTGTTGATCATTGCACCGTGGCAGCAACGGCCGGAACTAATCAGCAGTCTGCTGGCCCTCGGCGCCGGCTTCATGTGGGCCCTGTCGGTACTGGTGGCCAAGACCATTCCGGTGAGCGATACCTGGGAACTGCTGTCACTGACCGGCTGGCAAATGCTGTTCGGCTCCGTGATCCTAATCGTGATCGATCAATTGGTACCCTCGCCACCGATTCACTGGACGGGTGCCTTCATCGCCGCGCTGCTCTACAACATCGGGCCCGGCAACGCCCTCGCCTGGTTCCTGTGGCTGTTTATCGTGCATCGCCTGCCCGCCAGTGTCAGCGGGTTGAACGCACTGGCAATTCCGGTGGTGGGCGTGCTGGCGGGCTGGCTGCAACTCGGCGAACGTCCCGGCCTGATCGAGAGCCTCGGCATGCTGCTGATATTTGCCGCGCTCCTGATTCTGGCCTACAGCATGCGGCGGCAACCGGTGCCACCGCGGGACTGAAGCAGCGGCCTATATAATGGTCACATGTGTCTACTCGTCTTCGCCTGGCAATTGCATTCGGAATTTCCCCTGGTATTCGCCGGCAATCGCGACGAATTGCATGCGCGTCCGGCAGCTGCCGCCGGGTTCTGGAGCGATGTGCCGCAAATTGTCGGTGGCCGTGATTTGCAGGCCGGCGGGACCTGGCTCGGGATCACCGTGCAGGGCCGCTTCGCGGTGGTCACCAATTATCGTGACGGGCTGAAACCGCTCAGCGGGCCTCGTTCGCGCGGCGATCTCACCCGCGAATTTCTGCACAGTGACATTGCACCGCGTGAGTATGCATTGCAGGTGCAGGCACGCGGCCGCGACTATGCAGGCTTCAGTCTGCTGGTCGGTGATCGTGATGCGCTTTGGTATGTCTCGAATCGCGGTGCTGACGCGCAAGCGGTGCCGCCTGGAATCCACGGCCTCAGCAATCACTTGCTGGATACCGCGTGGCCCAAGGTGACCCGCAGCATCGGCCAATTGAATCTGCTGCTGGATTCCGGGCAGTTGACCAGCACGGCGCTGTTCCGGCTGCTGGCGGATCGAACCCCGGCGCCGGCAGGTGAATTGCCGGATACCGGCATCGGTCCGGAACGTGAACGTCGCATCTCCTCGCCATTCGTGGTGGATCCGGGTTACGGCACGCGCTGTTCGACCTTGATCCTGCTCGGCGACGAGCGGATCCGTTTCACCGAACGCCGCTTCACGCCGGCCGGTCACGCACACGAAACCCGGCACTTCATGATCGAGGAGTCAAGGTGAGCAAAGCACGAAGCGCGCCCTGCGGCAGCTGGCAATCACCGCTCAGCGCGGAACTCGCCTCCGGAAAAAACCTGCGCCTGATGCAGCCGCTCGCCCATGCAGGTTGGACCTACTGGATCGAAAGCCGTCCCGCGGAACAGGGACGCTGCGTGCTGATGCGCAGCAAACCGGATCAGTCGCCGCAAAGTCTGCTGCCTCCGCCGTTCAGTGCGCACAGCCGCGTGCATGAATACGGTGGCGGCGCTTACGCCGTGCAGGATGACCGTATCGCATTCGTTAATGACGCCGACCAGCAACTCTACCTGCTGGTCGACGGCACGGTGCAGCAGCTGACCAATATCCCCGGCTCACGCTTCGGCGATCTGCATTTCGACACACGGCACCAGCGACTGATCTGCATTCGCGAACAACACGACGAAACCGGCAAGGAGCCGGTCAACTCGCTGGTCGCGGTAACGTTGCGCGACGGAACTGCTCGCACACTGGCCGAAGGCCATGATTTCTACAGCTCCCCGGCGCTTGATCATGACGCGCGGCAACTGGCTTGGCTGCAGTGGGATCACCCGCAAATGCCCTGGGACGGCTGTCAACTGTGCGTTGCGGAACTCGATAGCGGCGGTACGCTCAAATCAGTACGCCACCTGGCCGGCAGCCATGACGAATCGGTGTTTCAACCGCAATTCGCGCCGGATGGTGTGTTGCATTTCATTACTGATCGCGACGGTTGGTGGAACATATATAAGATGACAGAGGACGGCCCCCGCGCGGTCACCGCAGACACCGCCGATTACGGCCTCGCACAATGGAATCTGG
>DASUXE010000298.1:0-3188 GCA_036378075.1 Gammaproteobacteria bacterium | reverse complement strand
ATTATCCGAATCTGACAGCGGATCAGAATTTTCTGACGCTGCAATCGCAGCTGGAAGGGACCGAGAACCGCATCGCGGTTGCGCGTCGTGATTACATTCTCGCGGTGCAGCAATACAACACCGAGCTGACTACGATCCCGGGACGCTGGTATCGGTCACTGTTCTACAGCGACAAGCAGCCACTGCAGAACTTCACGGCGACCGCGCCGAACGCCGATCAGGCGCCCAAGGTCAAGTTCTGAGCATGTCACAGCGCAACCGCAGAAAACTGATTGCTGCCGTGCTGGTGATTGCGGGGCTGATTGCGCCGCTGACCGGCGTGGTGGCGCAGGTAGATGCTTCGTTGCCACCATTTCCGGAACTCAGTGGTCCGGTGGTCGACACCGCGCATCTGCTGCCAGCGGATGTGAACGCAGCGCTGTCACAGAAACTCGCCGACTACGCCCGGCGTAGCGGCACGCAGCTGGTGGTGGTGACGCTGCCGACGCTCAATGGCTATGACATCGCCGACTATGGGTACCAGCTGGGCCGGCATTGGGGTATCGGCCAGAAGGGCAAGAACAATGGCGTACTGCTGATCGTCGACGCCGGCGAGAAGAAACTCCGCATCGAAGTCGGCTACGGTCTGGAAGGCACACTTACCGACGCAATCTCGTTCCAGATCGTGCACAACATCATTGCCCCGAAATTCAAACAGGGCGATTTCACCGGCGGCATTGAAGCCGGCAGTGACGCGATCCTGAGTGTGTTGGGTGACCAGGCGGCAGTACAACAGCAACAGCAGACCCGGCAGCGTTCCGGTACCGGATTGCTGATGTTGCTGATCATTGCATTTGCATTATGGCCGTTGATCGCGGCCATATTCGGCAAGGGTGGACGTGGCGGTCCCGGCAGTGGCAGCGGCTGGCTGGCCTGGCTGGCACTCGGCATGCTGAGCAACATGGGCGGCAGACGCGGCGGCGGAGGGTTTGGTGGCGGCTTCGGCGGCGGAGGAGGATTTTCCGGTGGCGGCGGGTCGTTTGGCGGCGGCGGTGCTTCTGGCGGGTGGTAAGACGCATGTATCCGCTTCAGCACTCCACACACTGATTTTCAGCAGAGCGCATCAGCATGATCAGATTTTCGGAACAGGATAAAGCCCGCATCAGCGCTGCCATTCACGAGGCGGAACACGCTACCAGCGGCGAATTCGTGGCGGTGGTGGCGCGCGCCAGCGATCACTATATATTCCTGCCATTGCTGTGGGCTGCAATACTGGCGTTGCTGGTACCCGGCGCTTTTCTGCTGACGGGAATGTCACTGAGCTATGCGCATCTCTACGATATCCAGTTGCTGACGTTCATAGCGTTGGCAATGCTGTTCATGTTCGCCCCCGGCTTGCATCTGTATCTCGTCCCGCGCAGCGTGAAGCACTCGCGTGCCAGTCGGCTCGCCAAGGCACAGTTTTATCTCCAAGGTGTGCACATGACCAGCGAGCGTTCGGGTGTGTTGTTATTCGTGTCGCTGGCGGAACGTTACGTCGAGATTGTGGCCGATCGGGGGATTCACGAAAAACTCGGTGAAGCCTTCTGGCAGAACGTCGTCCGGAATTTCGTACAGCAGGTACGTGATGGGCAGGTAGTTGACGGATTTGTTGCCGCTGTCAAAGCCTGTGGCGAAGGCATGGCGAAGCATTACCCGTTAAGTGCCGGCGACCGAAATGAATTATCGGATGGCTTGATCGAGATCTGAGCGTCACACTCTGTCAGATGCGCCCCGCATTCTCCATCTTTTCCAGACCCTTGCTCAGGTTTGCCGCAAGATTTTTTTCTTCGGCTAGATAACGCGGCGTGTCCGCATCCAGTTTTTCGCGTGCTTCGATCACCAGGGCATCCCAGTGTTTCGGCGACTGGTCATCGCGCCCCAGCCAGATCAATGCTTTCAGTTCCGCCAGTTCGTCAGGCGAAAGCCGCACCACCACTCCCACCAGCCGGTCGAATTCCCCGGACTCGCAGTAGCCGATCATTTCCCGTATCCGGGCCGGTTTGAGTTTTTTCATGGCGCATTCCTGTGCCGTGTAGATGGTTGATTAAGCCTAGTCCAAATCGGCGCAAAAGCGAATCAGCGCGTTACAGTTCATCCAGATACAGTGGTTTGGCGGGCGTTTTGACGTAACCCTTGGGCCGGATTGCGACCGTGTTGCGTATCAGGCTGCAACGGGTGCCATCCTTGAGATAAAAGCCGTACTCGAATGTCGGAGTTGCCCGGCCCTGAGCCTTGAGTTCCGCAGCAATGGCCGCTTCCTGTTCCGCGGACAGATCAAAGCGCAGTTCGAGATCGGTATCGCCACCCTTGTGGAAGTCGATTTCCATGGCGCGGGTCCAGACCGAATAACCCGGGAATACCCGTGCGCAGGCCAGCGCCGCAATCGGATCCGCCAGCGCGGCCTGGGAGCCGCCGAACATGGTGCCGCCCAGATTGCGGGAAAAGGAGTTGAGTGGCAGGCGGATGCGGATATGCCGCCAGTTGTCGCTCATTTCCAGCACCTTGATACGCATCACCAGGAACGGCGGGTACAGTTCCAGGCGCCGGGCCTCGGATAAAAAGCGCAGGTTGGCGATGAAGCGCAGCAGTCCCATAATGGTGCCTGGAGTTGAGTGGCTAGAGTGTAGGCGAAACCGGGGAGTTCGACATGCGCAGCATTCACAATTGGCTGGACGAATACGGCGAGAGTCACCGCAACCCGGTAAACAAGCGGCTGCACTGGATTTGCGTGCCGCTGATCGTGTTGTCTCTTATCGGACTCTTGTGGTCGATTCCGGTGCCGCACGACTGGGCCGCACGCTCGGCATTTCTGAACTGGGGTGTGCTGTTCATTTTGCTGGCACTTGTTTACTACTACATGCTCGCGTGGCGGCTGGCGCTGGGTATGACAGTGCTAACGTGCATCGTGTGTGGCGTTATCTACGCCGCAAACCGGTTGTCTGTGCCATTGTGGCTGCTCTCGCTCAGCGTATTCGTGCTCGCCTGGATCGGTCAGTTCATCGGTCACAAGATAGAAGGCAAGAAGCCTTCCTTCTTCAAGGATATCCAGTTCCTGCTGATCGGGCCGTTATGGCTGCTGGCGTTTGTCTATCGTCGCGCCGGTCTGAATTACTGAGATTTCAAGGCCGCAATTTTTACCGCTTCCGCGACCGCGCTATGCACGGATT
>DASUXE010000297.1:0-2233 GCA_036378075.1 Gammaproteobacteria bacterium | reverse complement strand
GCCCAGTTCGCCCGACGAACCGGACGCGAAAGCCGGCGTCAAAGCGGATGCGCCGCGCAAACCCAGCCTCAAGGTCGTGAAGTGACAGCGGGGTTCTGAATGGAAACCAGGAGCAATCTCTATCGCACCGTGCAGAAACTCAACGCGCTGCCGCCGTCGTTGCGCTGGTGGCTGCTGACCTGGGCCTTTGGCCGCACCGTGCATTTCGTGAGAACCGCCGGGGTACGTTTCGAAGAGCTGACTGAGACACGCGCGCTGCTGCATATACCGAACCGTAAGCGCGTACAGAACCACGTCGGTACCGTGCATGCCACCGCGATGGCGCTGCTGGCAGAAACAGCGACGGGCGCATTGCTGGGCATGAATCTTCCGGTTGACCGGGTGCCGCTGCTGAAGGGCATGCAGGTGGATTACCAGAAGTTCGCACGCGGCGACCTGCGCGCGGAAGCAACCCTGGCTGCGCCGGCACGCGCGCGGATCCTCGCCGAGGAGAAAGGCGAAATCGTGGTACCGGTGAAAGTTACCGATGAAACCGGCGCGGAACCGATCCAGTGCAGAATGCTGTGGGCCTGGATACCCAAGCACAAACGGTGAACTCGTATGATAAAAGTTATCCAGTACGACATCACCGATCTGGACGTGGACATCATCGTCAACGCAGCCAACAGCTCATTGCTCGGCGGCGGCGGGGTGGACGGTGCCATCCATCGTGCCGCCGGTCCGGAATTGCTGGAAGCCTGCCGTAAGCTGGGCGGCTGTCCCACCGGTGAAGCGCGCATCACGCCGGGCTTCCGGCTCAAGGCACGCTGGGTGATCCATGCCGTTGGCCCGGTATGGCATGGCGGCAATGACCGGGAAGCTGAACTGCTGGCAGGCTGTTACGACAGTGCATTCCATCTGGCACTAGCCGCCAAGGCACGCAGCATTGCGTTTCCCTGCATCAGCACCGGCGTCTATCACTATCCCAAACAGGATGCCGCGCGCGCCGCGCTCACGGTGATGCGCAAGTATGACAAGGACTTTCGCAGTGTCGTGGCGTGCTGTTTCGATGCCGAGAACGCGGCAATTTACCGGACCTTGCTCGGTCACGACGCTGACAGTGAAGACCAATAAACAGCAGTCCGGCTTGCGCAGTTAATTTTCAGCCGGCAACAGTTTTCCCGGGTTGAGCAGGTTGTTCGGATCGAACTGCCGTTTGATCCGGCGCATCAGATCAAGTTGGGTGGAATCGAATTCCAGCGTCATGAACGGCTGCTTTTCCAGACCGACCCCATGTTCCCCGGAAAGCGTACCATCCAGCGACAGCACCAGTTTGAAAACCTCCCGCAGGCAGGGTTCGGCTTGTTTCATTTGCGCGGCGTCGTCCGGATCGATCAACAGATTGACGTGGATGTTGCCGTTGCCGGCATGACCGAAATTGACGTTGGTGATGCCGTGACGTTTTGAGATTTCCTGCAGGCCCGAAATCAATTCGGCCATGCGCGATACCGGCACCGCGATATCCTCGTTGATCTTTTTAGGCGCGATCTTGCGCAGCGCCGGCGACAGTGCCTTGCGTGCCGCCCACAATGCATCGGTTTCCTGCTGATTGTGGGCTTCCCGCAATTCCATCAGACCCGCGCCGCGGGCTGCTGTTTCCACCGCCTGAACGCTGCTGTCGATTTGTGACGCCAGGCCATCGACTTCTATCAACAGCATGGCGCCGGCGTCGCGCGGCAGATCGGTTTGCGCGTAACCGCGGATCATTTCGATGGATGCCTGATCAATGAATTCCAGCGCGCAGGGTGTGACCGGTTGCGCCATGATACGCGACACGGCTGCGGCCGCAGCACGCATGTCGGAGTAGACCGCGCGCAAAGTCTGCACGGTCTCCGGTTTGGGAGTGAGTTTGAGCGTGGCTTCGGTGACGATGGCGAGCGTGCCTTCGGAACCGATTACCAGCCGCGTCAGGTCGTATCCCATCACACCTTTGCTGGTATAGACGCCGGTTCGCAATTCCTCGCCGCCGCCGGTGACGATGCGCAGTCCGAGCACGTTGTCGCGTGGGGTGCCGTACTTGACGCTGCTGGGACCGCCGGCATTGCAGGCGAGGTTGCCGCCGACCGTGGAGTAAGCGGCAGAAGTAGGCGCCGGCCCCCAGAAGAAACCGGTTTTCGCCGCGGCAGTCTGTGCCGCGGTGTTGGTAATGCCGCTCTCCACCACCATCAGGCGATCTTCCGGACTGACACGCAGC
>DASUXE010000296.1:0-5664 GCA_036378075.1 Gammaproteobacteria bacterium | reverse complement strand
ATGGTGTGGCGCGGGCCGATGGTGACCCAGGCGCTGACCCAGCTGATTGGTGACACCGAATGGCAGACGCTCGATTATCTGATCGTGGACATGCCGCCGGGGACGGGCGACATCCAGTTGACGCTGGCGCAACGCGTGCCGGTCTCGGGCGCGGTGATCGTGACCACGCCGCAGGAGATCGCGCTGCTCGACGCGCGCAAGGGACTCAAGATGTTCCAGAAAGTCGAGGTGAATATTCTCGGCGTGGTGGAAAACATGAGTACACACGTGTGTTCGAATTGCGGTCACGAAGAACATATCTTCGGCGCCGGCGGCGGCGAACGCATGGCCCGGGATTACGGCGTGCCGTTTCTCGGCAGCCTGCCGCTGGATCTGCGGATCCGCGAGCAGACCGATAACGGCAAGCCTACTGTGGTAGCCGATCCGGACAGTACCATTACGCAGCGTTACCGCGAGATCGCGCGCCGCACCGCGGCGCAACTGGCGCTGGCCGGCAGAGATTACGCGGGCTCGTTTCCGAAGATTGTCATAGAAGAGTAATGCCGCCGCAGGCGGTTTCTACCAACAGAGTGAGTATTGCATGAGCATCAAGTCAGACAAGTGGATTCGTCGCATGGCCGAGCAGCACGGCATGATCGAGCCGTTCGAGCCAGGTCAGGTGCGTCAGAATGGCGGTGGCAAGATCATCTCCTATGGCACCTCAAGTTATGGTTACGACGTGCGCTGCGCCGATCACTTCAAGATTTTTACCAATATCAACTCGACTATCGTTGATCCCAAGGCCTTCGATGAAAAAAGCTTCGTCGATTTTCACGGCGAGTGCTGTGTGATCCCGCCCAATTCCTTTGCGCTTGCCAGTACTGTCGAATATTTCCGCATCCCGCGCAGTGTGCTGACGGTCTGCCTGGGTAAATCCACTTACGCGCGCTGCGGCATCATCGTCAACGTCACGCCGCTGGAGCCGGAATGGGAAGGCCACGTGACGCTCGAGTTTTCCAATACCACGCCGCTGCCGGCCAAGATTTACGCCAACGAAGGTGTGGCGCAGATGCTGTTCTTCGAGTCGGATGAAATCTGTGAGACGTCTTACAAGGACCGTGGCGGGAAGTATCAGGGCCAGCGTGGCGTGACCTTGCCAAAGACTTGATTGATACATTGCCGATTGCCTGAACGATAACGGAGCGCGCATATGAAGCGGTTTGCGATGATCGTGGTTCTGGTGAGCGGGGTGTTCACATGCATTGCGCACGCGGATTCCAGGCTCGCGTCGGAGCAGCGGCAAATCCAGCCAATACTGGATCGAATGGCGAAGGCGGCCAATGCTCACGACACTGACGGTTTCATGGTGGCTTACCTCCATCAGCCGACGCTGGTGTTCGTTATCAACGGCAAGGTGATTCACGGTTGGGAGGCGCTGCATAAACAGCAGCTTGAATGGTGGCGTCACGGCAAAAGCGATGCGGTTTACATCCAAACCGGGCCGACCCAATTCAATCAGATTGGCAGCGGACTGGTTGTCACGACGCGCATGCTGAGTTCGCGTCGTACCGGGCCCGATGGCAGGATCAGCACGGGCAGTTTTGCGGTTACGGATATCTGGCAGAAACTGCCGCAGGGCTGGCGGATCGTGTATTCGCACGAATCCTGGGCGCGGTGAAGGGCGCTATTTCGAATCCGTGGCGTCAAAACTGATTTCGGTCAGCGTCAGGCTGATCGTCGCTTTACCGGGTTCGGTCTGTTCGATCTGTACCGGCAGGTAATCGAGTTTGGGTGCCAGCCAGAATGTCGTCGTGCGTTTCTTTTTGGTGTCCTTGCGCGAAACTTCAATGACCTGATACGTGCCACTCTCGGTTCGCAGCCTGGTATCACCGTCGCGCTGCATGCGGTAATCGCTGATTTCGTTGTGATCCAGTACCCTGTAGGTATCGGCGAGTTTGCCGGCGGCCATATCCAGTGACACGGCGAGTTGTGCCAGGGCCCGGTCATAGGTGCCGGGCTCGATGTCAATGTTCTTGCGCTTTTTGCCGTCGAGGCTTTCCGCGCGGTGCTTGTCCCAGTCGAAGCTGATGTGCTCGGAGCGGTCATGATTGCTGCTGGAATGGCTGTAGTCGTAACGTAAGGATTCGGGTTTGCCGCCCCTGAGTGTGAACTGACTGGATTCGGTGATGACATCGCTGAAGAACAGGGCGGCCAGCCCGGTCGGCTGGGTTACCGATTTGTAAATGTAATTACCGTCCCGGGTGCGTGACAGTGTGAATTCGGCGATGCCGATGCGGAAATCGTTGCGGCTGACCGAGTACGAAGCGTGATAAAGCGGGATATGGGTATCACCGGCATGCGCGCCTGCGGATATCAGCAGCAGGCTGCCGGCAACAAGCATGGCTTTGATCGAGGCGCCGTTCATGCGATGGCATCCTCATTCCATTCCAGCAGTTTCGGTTGGCGCAGTGGCGCGCCGTCCAGTTGTATCTGCCCATCCTGAAGTTTGACCCGTCCGGATGCAAACCAGTTCAGAACCTGCGGGTAGAGACGGTGTTCGCTGGCCTGTACGCGTGCTTTGAGCCGTGGTTCGGTGTCGCCGGGCAGGACCGGGACGCGAGCCTGCGCAATGACCGGGCCGCCATCGAGTGCTTCGGTCACGAAGTGCACGCTGCAGCCGTGTTCGCGATCGCCCGCGGCGAGTGCACGGCGATGCGTGTTCAATCCGGGATATTTCGGCAACAGGGACGGGTGAATGTTCAATAACCGGCCGCGATAGTGTTGCACGAAACTGCCGGTAAGAATCCGCATGAAACCGGCCAGCACCACCAGCGCCGGCTGGTATTGATCGATGCATTCGATCAGGGCGGCGTCGTATTGATCACGATCGGGGAAGCGGGCTACCGGTACTGCATGAGCAGGAATTCCCGCAGCGCGGGCGCGCAGCAAACCGTGCGCATCGTTGCGGCTGGCAATGACGGCGCGTACGTCCAGCAGATGATCACGTTGCGATTGATCGAGGATTGCCTGCAGGTTGCTGCCTTCGCCGGAAATCAGCACCACGATAGGCAGCGGCGCGGTGTCGGCCTGCGGCGGCATCAGCGTAGCGTGACGCCTTCCGCGTCGGCGGTCACGGTGCCGATACGCCACGCCTGTTCACCGGCTGCATGCAGCATGCCGAGCGTGCGTTCTGCGTCGGCCGCTGCGACGCACAACACCATGCCAATGCCCATGTTGAAGGTGCGATACATTTCTGTTTCGGCAATGGCGCCTTCCCGTTGCAGCCATTCGAACACGGCGGGGCGTGGCCAGGCCTGCTTGTCGAGCGTGACACCAAGGCCTGCCGGAATCACGCGCGGAATGTTGTCGAGCACGCCGCCACCGGTGATATGCGCCAGGGCGTGCAGCGGAACTTCTTTCATGAGCGCCAGCAGATTCTTGACGTAGATGCGCGTGGGCGCAAGCAGCAGATCAATAAGCGGTTTGCCGTCGAGCTGCTGCTCGAACGACGCACCACTGACCGCCAGCACTTTGCGGATCAGCGAATAGCCGTTTGAATGCGGACCGGAGGAAGCGAGACCGATGATCACATCGCCCGCTGCTACCTGGCTGCCGTCGATGATCTTGCTCTTTTCGACCACGCCTACGGCAAAACCCGCAAGATCGTAATCCTCGCCGTGATACATGCCAGGAAGTTCCGCGGTTTCGCCGCCGACCAGCGCGCAGCCCGCCAGTTCGCAACCGCGGGCGATGCCGGTGATTACACTGGCAGCGGTGTCCACGGCGAGTTTGCCGCTGGCGTAATAATCGAGAAAGAAAAGGGGTTCGGCGCCCGACACCACGATGTCGTTCACGCACATCGCGACCAGGTCGATACCGATGGTATCGTGCCGGCCGGAATCAATCGCCAGACGCAGTTTGGTGCCGACGCCGTCGGTACCGGACACCAGCACCGGTTGCCGGTAGCCGGCGGGAATTTCCACCAGCGCGCCGAAGCCGCCGATCCCGCCGAGTACTTCGCTGCGCCGGGTACGTTTGGCGGCCGGTTTGATGCGTTCGACGAGTTCGTCTCCGGCGTCGATGTCCACACCGGCATCGCGGTAGGAGAGCGGTTTCCTTGATGTCATGCGGGGTTCCCGGACAGAATGCTGGATTTTATGCAAACACAGGTCGCTGGCTGACGCCTCGAGCCTGTATATTCTACACGATGCCGAAGGGCCGCCAGCCTGCGCGCGCCCGGGATTCCGGATGGAGGAACGATGAAAAACGTGCGTGTGTGGTCGGGGTGCCTGTTGGGCATGGTGTGGTTGTTGCTGGCGGCAAGCGCGCAGGGCTCAATTGTGAACGGTCTCTACGAGGCCAGTGTGCCGGTACCGGATCAGACTCCCGCAGCACGCAGTGTGGCCTTGCAGCAGGCACTCGCGGCGGTGCTGGTGAAGGTGACCGGCGAGCGTACCGCCGGCGGGGTGCCGGCACTGGCCGGTCTGGTAAAGGATCCCAACCAGTTTCTGCAGCAATATCACTACGAACAGACCCAGGACAACAACGGCAGTGCGCCTGCCAGCGGCGTGACCTATTTCGATCTCACCCGCAATGGTGCGCTGGCGATTGCGGCGACCGGCTTGGTGCTGCACGCCAAATTTGATCCCGACGCGGTGGACCAGGCGGTGCATGCCGCTGGCGAGCCTGTATGGGGCCGGGAGCGTCCGGCTACGCTGGTGTGGCTGGCGCTGCAGGATGGCAACATCCGCACGATTCTTTCGGCCGGCAGCAACCCGGCAGTCACCCAGACCATGAACGGGGTTGCGACTCAGCGCGGTGTGCCGCTGCTGTTTCCCGCCATGGACGCAACCGATCAACAGGCGATCGGGTTTGCGGATATCTGGACCAATAATGCAACTGTCATTGAGCAGGCTTCCGCGCGCTACAAACCGGATGCGATTCTGGTCGGCAACATCTATCTGGTGAGCGCGGGGCAATATGCCGTGCGCTGGCAATTGACTTCCGGCGGATCGGTGCAGGCATGGAGCGGAGCGGCCGGCGATCTGGTCGGCATCACGACGGAAGGTCTGCAGACCGCCGCCGACGATTACGCGAAACAATACGCGATTGCCGCCGCCGCGACGGGTGTCAATAACGTGCCGCTGCAGGTGGATGGCGTCGACAGCGTCGATGCTTATGCCCAGGTTTTGGCCTACCTGAACACCCTGACACCGGTGAAATCGGTACAAGTGCGCCGTGTGAACGATGGTTCGGTGTATTTCAGCCTCGATACCCGCGGCAGTGTCGCCAATCTTGCTCAGGCAATCACGCTTGGCGATTTGTTGAAACCCGTCGAACAGTCTGCTCCGGCGACCGGCACTGAGTCCGGGGTGCCCGCGGCGGGTTCGATTTCGCTGCCGGCGGTGACGCAGATACCGACGCTGCATTTTCAATACGGCAAGTGACGCCATGAGCTTTGCACAGAAGGGCTGGTTTCTGTTCGGTATCGCCATCAGCGTTGCTCTTGTCTATGTGTTGCGCCCGATTCTGACCCCGTTCATTGTCAGCGCGATCCTCGCCTATCTCGGTGATCCACTGGTGGACCGGTTACAGCGCTTCAAGCTGTCACGCAGCTTTGCGGTGCTCGTGGTGTTTGTCATTACGATCCTTGCAGTGCTGCTTGTGCTGTTGCTGGTATTGCCG
>DASUXE010000295.1:0-4776 GCA_036378075.1 Gammaproteobacteria bacterium | reverse complement strand
GGCGCTGAAAGTGGTTGCTGCTGTTAGAATTGCGCCGCAGTAACCATGGAACGAGACATATGAGCCGCAAGTACTTTGGCACGGATGGTATTCGTGGCCGCGTTGGCGGTCCGCAAATGAACGCAGAATTCATGCTGCGTCTGGGCCGCGCCGCCGGCCGGGTGTTGGCGCCGGAAACCGGGGGTACCGTGCTGATCGGCAAGGACACCCGGATCTCGGGTTACATGTTCGAAGCGGCACTGGAAGCCGGGTTTTCTGCGGCGGGCGTGAACCTGCGGTTGCTGGGTCCGATGCCGACGCCCGCGATTGCGCACCTGACACGCAGTTTTCGTGCCCAGGCGGGTGTGGTGATCAGCGCATCGCACAATCCGTACTACGACAACGGCATCAAGTTCTTTTCAGCAGAGGGGCGCAAACTCTCCGATGACGTCGAACTGGCCATTGAAAAAGAACTCGAAGAGCCGTTCACGACGGTTGATTCCGCCAAGCTGGGCGCCGCCCGCCGCATCGAAGATGCGGCGGGACGCTATATGGAGTTCTGCAAGGCTTCGGTGCCATTCGGCCTGAATCTTGCCGGCATGAAAATCGTGCTGGATTGCGCCAACGGTGCCACCTATCACATCGCGCCGGGTGTGTTCAGCGACTTCGGCGCGCAGGTCGTCAGCATTGGCGTCGAGCCCGATGGCCTCAACATCAACCGCGATTGCGGTTCCACGCATCCGGAAAACCTGCGCTTGAAAGTACTCGAGACAGGCGCCCATCTCGGTATCGCATTCGATGGCGACGGTGACCGCCTGTTGATGGTGGATCATCGCGGCGAACTGGTGGACGGCGACGAACTGCTTTATCTCATTGCCATGCGGCGCAGGGCGCAAGGCGCGCTCAAGGGGCCGGTCGTGGGGACCTTGATGAGTAATCTCGGACTCGAACAGGCGCTGGCGGCTGCAGGCATCGATTTCCACCGCGCCAAAGTCGGTGACCGCTACGTGCTGGCGATGCTGGAACAGGAAAACGGCATTCTGGGCGGCGAGAGTTCCGGGCATATCGTCTGTCTCGACCGGACCACGACCGGCGACGGAATCATCTCTGCGCTGCAGGTTCTGGAAGCGCTCGCGGCGGCGGGCCGTAATCTGGCGGACATGAAATCCGGCATGCACAAGTACCCGCAAACCCTGGTGAACGTGAAAACAACCGCGCGTGTGGATCTTGAGGTCGCGACGATTCGGGCGGCGGTGCAAGCTGTCGAAGCGAAGCTCGGTACGCGCGGGCGGGTGTTGTTGCGTCCGTCAGGCACCGAGCCGGTGGTGCGGGTCATGGTCGAGGGCGAAGACCTCGACGAGACCCGGCGGCTCGCCGAGCACATTGCCGAGGCGGTACGGGCGGCATCGGCCTGAGCCCCTGAAGTTGCTTTGCCGGTAGTGCGTGAGTATCCTTGCGCGCCTTCATACAGGGAATCGAACCATGCGCCCGTTTCTGGTGGCCGGTAACTGGAAGATGAACGGCTCGCGTGAAAGCGCGGCACAGTTGACGGACGGCATTCTGCGCGGCCTCGAATCTGGTCCCGAGACTGCGGTTTTGCTCTGTCCGCCGTTTGTCCACCTCGCTGATATTGCCCGCCTGCTCAAAGGCAGCCCGGTCATGCTGGGCGCCCAGAATCTGTGTGCGGAAGACAGCGGAGCCTATACCGGCGAGGTATCGGGTCCGATGTTGCGCGAATTCGACTGCCGCTATGCGATCGTCGGACATTCCGAACGCCGCAGCCTGTATGGCGAAACCGATCCGGTGGTGGCACGCAAGTTCATGGCGACACAACGTGCCGGCCTGATTCCAATTCTGTGTGTGGGTGAAACCCTGGCGCAGCGTGAAGCGGGCGAGACCCACGCAGTCGTGGGCAGCCAGCTCAAGGCGGTGCTGGAAGCCGCCGGTCCTGTCGCCTTTGCGCATGCGGTAGTTGCCTATGAGCCGGTCTGGGCCATCGGTACCGGCCGTACCGCCAGCCCCGAGCAGGCCCAGGACGTGCATGCATTCATACGCGGCACGGTGCGTGCCGAAGATGTTAAAATAGCTGATTCGCTGCAGCTCCTGTACGGAGGCAGCGTCAAGGCATCCAACGCCAGCGAGCTGTTCCGGATGCCCGATATCGACGGCGGTCTGGTGGGCGGTGCGTCCCTGGATGCTGCCGAATTTCTGGCCATCTGCAAGGCGGCTACCTGATTCAGGTTCAATCACGGGTTTTGAGTTCTTATGCTGTATACCATTCTTGAAATCGTTCTGGTCTTCGTCGCGGTGGCGTTGATCGTGCTCATTCTGCTGCAACAGGGCAAAGGTGCCGATGCCGGCGCCGCGTTCGGCAGCGGCGCATCCGGCACCGTGTTCGGTGCAGCGGGCTCCGCCAATTTCCTGAGCCGCAGCACCGGCATACTGGCGACCATGTTCTTCATTCTGGCGTTGGCGATGGCGTATCTGTCGCATCATGGCACGGAGGCGCCGAAGAGCATCGTTGAGCAGGCGGCGACGCAGCAGACAGCGGCCCCTGCCAAACCTGTCAGTACTCCGGCAGCACCCGCGCCGGCCGAAAAGCCCAAGGCGCCGCCGTCCAAAAATGACGCAGGTCATTAAACAGACTGATAGCGCGGTCAATCCGTCGCTTTTTGCCGGTCGCATACGTTAAAATTGTTTGTCTTTGCCGCCGGGCTCTGCTGTTCCGGCAGTCGAAGCACTGCCGACGTGGTGGAATTGGTAGACACGCTACCTTGAGGTGGTAGTGGGTAAAACCGTGGGAGTTCGAGTCTCCCCGTCGGCACCAGCAATGCTGCATCGCAACCTGTCGGGTCGCGGTGTACAAAGAAGGGTAACTGCACTTCATTGTTACGGGAAGGAGAGTATGCTCGCGAATTACGTTCCGATCCTCCTGTTCCTGATCTTCGGCTCACTGTTTGGCTGCGTGCTGATCGGCGCCGGTTTCATCGTGAGCTGGCTGCTCGGCACCCGCCGGCCGGACAGTGAAAAGCTCTCAGCATACGAATGCGGCTTCGAGCCGTTCGAAGATACGCGCATGAAATTTGACGTGCGCTATTACCTCGTCGCGATCCTGTTCATCATTTTCGATCTCGAGATCGCGTTTCTGTTTCCCTGGGCGATTGCGCTGCACGGTATCGGCTTGTTCGGTTTCGTGGCCATGGCAATTTTCCTCGGCATCCTGGTTGTCGGATTCATTTACGAATGGAAGAAGGGAGCGCTCGAATGGGAGTAGGCGCGGTTGCCGAAAAAGGCTTTGTTACCACCAGTGTTGATGCGGTGGTCAACTGGGCGCGGACGGGTTCCCTGTGGCCGATGACGTTCGGTCTGGCCTGTTGTGCCATCGAGATGATGCATGCCGGCGCGGCGCGTTACGATCTGGACCGTTTCGGGGTGATCTTCCGTCCCAGCCCCCGTCAGTCCGACGTCATGATCGTGGCCGGCACCCTGGTGAACAAGATGGCGCCGGCATTGCGCAAGGTCTATGACCAGATGGCCGAGCCGCGCTGGGTCATTTCCATGGGCTCGTGCGCGAATGGCGGCGGCTATTACCATTATTCCTATTCGGTAGTACGCGGTTGCGACCGCATCGTACCGGTTGACGTGTATGTCCCGGGTTGTCCCCCGAGTGCCGAGCAGCTTCTGTATGGAATTATCCAGTTGCAGAAGAAGATCCGGCGCACCAACACTATCGCCCGTTGAAAGAGCACCCCGATGAGTGACGTGACCGACAAACTCGCCGGAAAGATTGAAGCGCGCTTTGGCAGCACCCTGACCCGTGTAGTTTCAACTTGCGACGAGCTGACCTATGAAGTTCCGGCTGCGCGTCTGCTGGAAACAAGCCGCGCGCTGCGCGATGAAGCGGAGTTCCGCTTCGAACAGCTGATGGACGTGTGTGGCGTGGACTATCTCGGCTACGGCGAAGCCGAATGGCTGACCCGCAATGCGACCCGCACCGGATTCAGTCGCGGCGCTGACCGGCAGCCGCTGGAAGCGGATGAACGTCCGCAACGTCGCTTCGCCGTGACCTACCATCTGTTGTCGATATCACTCAATCATCGGGTACGGTTGCGGGCATTCTGCGGCGACAGCGAACCGCCGATGCTGGATTCGCTGGTGGATATCTGGGCTTCCGCGAACTGGTTCGAGCGCGAGGCATTCGACCTGTACGGCGTGTTGTTCAACGGCCATCCCGACATGCGCCGGATTCTCACGGA
The DNA here is from genome assembly GCA_036378075.1 of Gammaproteobacteria bacterium. Classification (GTDB taxonomy): domain Bacteria; phylum Pseudomonadota; class Gammaproteobacteria; order Natronospirales; family REEB76; genus DASSKW01. The sequence goes on along the minus strand of DASUXE010000295.1, from coordinate 541 downwards.
TTACGGTTTTGTCGGACATCCGTTCCGCAAGGATTTCCCGCTTTCCGGCAATGTTGAGGTCCGTTACGACCCCGAGAAGAAGCGCGTGGTGTACGAGCCGGTCAGCATCGAACCACGCGTACTGGTGCCGAAAGTGATTCGCGAAGACGCGCGCTATGAAGAAGCATTCAAGGAGGCATCCAAGAATGCCTGAGATACAGAATTTCACCATGAATTTCGGTCCGCAGCATCCGGCGGCGCACGGCGTGCTGCGCCTGGTGCTGGAGATGGACGGCGAAGTCATTACCAAGGCCGACCCGCACATCGGTCTGCTGCACCGTGCTACTGAAAAACTGGCTGAGAGCAAGCCGTTCAATCAGAGCATCGGCTACATGGACCGTCTCGATTACGTGTCCATGATGAGCAACGAACACGCCTACGTGATGGCGATCGAGAAACTGCTGGGGATTTCGCCACCGCTGCGTGCCCAGTACATCCGCGTCATGTACGACGAGCTGACCCGCATCACCAACCATTTGCTGTGGCTGGGTGCGCACGGTCT
>DASUXE010000294.1:0-5991 GCA_036378075.1 Gammaproteobacteria bacterium | reverse complement strand
GGGACGCTTTCTGTATGTGCAACCGCCGGTAGACGGCAAGACCGTGCTCGATTTCAACAAGGCTTACACGCCGCCGTGCGCATTCAGCCGTTTTGCAACCTGCCCGCTGCCGCCACCACAGAACCGATTACCGATTGAAGTACTGGCCGGTGAACTCAAGTATGCCGGCAGCGATCATTGATGACAGTTTTGAAAAATGTGTTTCTCGGCAACGCCGTCCAACGCACGTCGGCAACCGTCCCTGGTCTGAATCCCCTCCTTGCATGAGAGAAGGGATCGAATCGTCTGGTCAGGCAGTCATCGCGTTTACAGTTGATAAGCCGCACTGATCTCGATGAAGCGGCCCGGCAGCACGTATGACTGACTGTCACCCAGTTCGCTGTTTGAAACCGGATCGCGCCGGTCATTGAGATTGCGTCCTTGCAGATTCAAACTCCATTTGCCGAAGCGATAGCCCACGCCCGCGTCGAACGTCGTGAATGCATTCGCCTTCACCGTATTTTCCGGATCAAAATAGCGGCTGCCGACATAACGGACCACGATGTTGCCGTTCCAGCCCTGATCCGGCATGTAGAACACGCCGGTGGAAATCAGATCAAGCGGCGACATCTCCAGACGATTGCCGGCATCCTGCACCAGACCGCCTGGCGTCGCGTTCACGAAGTTGCGGTAGGTCGCATCGTGATAGCTGTATGCAATTTGCCAACGCCAGTCTTCGGCAAGATTCCAGTCGGTTGACAGTTCAATACCCTTGAATCGCTGTTGACCACCGTTGGCGATACCCGGCAAGCCGTTCACGTTGGTGGCGATCACAGTGTTGTTCATGTTGGTGAGGAAGGTGCTGGCTTCCCACACAAAACGCCCCTGCATGAGATTGCCTTTCACACCGAACTCATAGGCCTGCGCGGTTTCCGGTTCGAGAATATCCGGTTCGGCTTCCGGCCCGAAGTCGGTGGCCGCCGGCTTGAACGTGTTGCGATAGTTGCCGTAGATCACCAGATCGTCGACACCATCACGCCACGCTTCATAACTCAGGGCGACGATGCCGGACGGACGCGTATTACTGCGATGATCGCCGTCCAGCGCCGCGGGTACGGTCGGATCCGCCGACAGGAATGCGGTACTGGTGCTTTCCACGGTGTGATTGAACTGCACGCCCAGTTCAGTATCCCAGCGTGGCGCGAACGCCCAGTCGGCCTGCAGATACAGCCCGGTGAAACTGCGATGATCCTGCAGACGGGTTTGTTCGTCGACCGGTAGCGAACTACTGGCGGGCGCGTTGCCGCCGGCCAACGGCACGAAATATTCGAAATTGGAACTGGCCTGACTGCCATTGCCATAGAGCCAGCTGAAACCGGCGACCACGTTGAGATTGTCGGCGACCGGGAAAGTCAGATGTGAATCGAAATAGACATCGGTGCGGTCCTGGCTCTGGTTGAAGCCATCCGCATTCGGCAAGCCGTTGTTGGTCAGTTGATCGGAGCGCAGGAAACCCCGGACGTTGCGGTTGTGGGTGAAGGTGTTGGCAAGCGTGCTCGACCAGTCCGCCCAGGACAGGCGCGTATTGTCAGCCAGCGTGAGACTGATGCGATCTTCGTCCATGCGTGCATCGCTGGGGTTGTTGTTGGTGTCGACCGGTACCAGCGGCGAAAGTTGGGTGGCGCCGTCGGCCAGCGGTCGCGGACTGGCCGGGTTCTGGCGCAGCAGCAGGCCATCAATGTCAAAGCGGAATTCGCTGTTGCCGCTGTCAACTGCATTGCGCAACAACACATGCGAACGGTTCCAGCTGGTATCCGGATCGGAGAACCCGCGTCGCGTGGTGTCGGCGATCACGGTCTGTTTCACCGGACCGTCGCTGCTCAACGGCATTGTCACCGCGGCACTCGCACTGCCGTGCGAGCCGATTGATGCGCTGACGCTGCCGCCTTTGGCACCAGCCTTCACATGAATGACATTGATAACGCCCACAAACGAAGTGGCCCCGTACTTCACCGGCGCCGAACCGCGAATGACTTCAATGCGGTCGACGCCGTTGAGATCAATGCTCGCCAGATCCGGATTGAACGTGCCGCCGACCGGCACCCCATCCACCAGCAGCAGAAAGGCGTCGAACTCGCGCAAGCCCTGGAATTCAGGCACCGCACCGGCCGGTCCGCCGTCACCGCCCGGCGCGATGGTGACCCCAGCGGCCAGTGCCAGCGCGGTGCGCAGATCGGTTGCGCCCAATGCGACCAGCTGTTTGTGGGTAATGATGTCGACGCTCTGCGGCACGCTGTCGAGATGTTCCGGTATCGGGGTTGCCGAAACTTCCACCGACGGCAACGCGGTTGCAAGCGGCGGCTGGTCTTCAGCCGATGCCGGTCGAGGCAGCAGCGCGATGGCAGTCAGGCCGGTAACAAGAATGACGGGGAGCAGGGTTTTCATGACGAAACAATCTGGTTGAATGAAGAAAATTGTGGGTCCACCACGAGATGCCGAATACTAATTCAATAATGGCAGTCAGGCCTAGCGTCTGCGGTGCAGATGAATCCCGGATGACGAAGATGTTCCGCATTCTGACCGGCGAACCCGCAGAAAATTCACATGCTGCGGAGCTTTATTCCGCTTACCGCCGGCCAGCGGGGTTTTTACTTAACGCCATCCTGAGCGGCGTGATGCCGGCATGCGGGTTTTCGCATTGCTTCGAGTACAATCCGTTGCACCCGCCCCACTGCGAGGAAGCCAGCCATGCGTCCGATTGTCGTTGCTTTCCTGATTGCGGTCACGGTGCCTTGCGCGGCTCTGTCCCGACCGGCAGCCCAAACCAGAACCCCGGCTCCCGCCTATATCCGCGCGGCGATCAACGATCCGGCGCGCAAGGCGGACACGGTTGACGATGCCCGCCGCCAGATGGCCGCGGTAATGACGTTCACCGAGGTCAAACCGGGACAGAAGGTGCTGGAACTGGTACCCGGTGAAGGCTACTGGACACGCGTCTTCAGCCAGGTCGTCGGTACGAAGGGCCACGTCTATACCGTGTGGCCGAAAGAGACCATGAAGTACGCCAGCAAGAGTTTCCCTCTGTGGCAGAAGCTGGCCGCGACACCGCATTATGCCAACGTCAGCCTGTTGCAACAGCCCGCGGCGGAATTGAGCGCACCCGCACCGGTTGATCTGGTATTCACCTGCCAGAACTATCACGACTACCACGACCCGTTCATGGGTCCGGTGGACATGGCGGCATTCAACAAGCGGGTGTTTGAGGCTCTCAAACCCGGCGGCCTGTATGTGATCGTCGATCATGTCGCACCCGCGGGCACCGGCATCAGCGACACCAACACACTGCATCGCATCGATCCGGCAGCGGTGAAACAGGAAGTGGAGGCGGCGGGTTTCGTGTTCGACGGTGAAAGCGACGCGTTGCGCAATCCGGCCGATCCGCACACCATCCCGGTGTTCGATAAATCGATCCGCGGTCACACCGATCAATTCATCTATCGCTTTCGCAAACCGGCAAAATAACGGACCGGAAATCCTTTCGTTCCGACGGCGCCGCGGAAACCCGCGGCGCTTTGTTATATGGAGGCTGCATGACCCAACTGATGCACGTAACCGTCTGGCACGCGATCGCCGGCGGCGCCTTGCTCGCGATCAGCATTGCGGCACCGCCCGGACCCGTCATTACGATCATGGCCAATGCCGCGATGCACGGACGCGCGAAGGAATCACTGATAACCGCTTGCGGTGCCATCAGCGGCGATGTGTTGTGGCTGACGCTTGCCATCATCGGCACGGTAACCTTTCTCAACCAGCTTCCGCACGTGGTCGGCATGATCGGCCTGGGTGGCGCACTGCTGCTGATCTGGATGGCATGGAGCAGCTGGCGAACCGCTCGTGCCGGCATGCATGCCAGCAACGTGACCGGCTCCTGGAAACTGGGCTTTCTGACCGTGCTGACCAGCCCTTTTTCACTGGCCTGGTGGTTGGCCAATGGCACCCTGCTCTACAGCGTGTGGGGCTGGCCCGGCATCGCTTCTTTCTTTATCACCGGTGGTCTGTATTCACTGGTATTCACGTATGCGTTTCGCTGGGTCGGGCGCAAGGCGGAGTCGGCGATTGTGTGGGTTGCCTATGCGAGCGTGGCGATGCTGGCGGGATTCGGTTTGTATGTCGCCTGGGCAAGCGTGCATCTGCTGCGCGCCTGACTCGACATGATGGCTGCTTCTGTGGCTCAATGACGAACTCGGATTCGCCACTTGCGGGGGGCAGGCAGCGGATCGGCATCGCGGGGTGACACATGGAGATTGCGACGCCGCCCGGCTATTCGAAGCTGGTCGCGCTGGATTCGAAACGGCATCGGGGGCTCGGCGTGGTTTCGCAACGCCATCAGTTTGCCGCCCGGCTGACAGGGATTTATCTCGCCGCCGCGGAATTCATTCAGGCTGCTCGTCATTACCCGGTCGTTTTTGCCCAGGACGCCACCAGCAATGAATTTGTGCCGGTTGCGGTTACCGGGCTTGAACAGAATATCAACCTGTTTGTGGATGCGGATGGCCGATGGCAACCAGCCGTCTATATACCTGCATTTGTGCGTTGCTGGCCGTTTTACGGAGTACGCATTACCGACGGCGCAAAACGCGGCGAGTTGCTGATCTGCGTGGATGAGAAAGGACTCGACGCCGCGGGCGAACCGTTGTTCGAAGACAAAGACAATCCAGGCTCGTTGCTCAAATCGGCGCAGGCCTTGATCCAGGAACTGGAAGCGGCGCGTGGCGCGACCACGCAGTTGTGCCAGAGTCTGAAAACACTCGATCTGCTGACTCCATTCGAAGCGCATGCCCTGCCAAAACAGGGCCGCGAATGGAGGGTGCGCGGGATGTATCGTGTGGATGAAACCCGTCTCAACGCTCTCGACGCGGAAGTGGTGAAGCGTCTGATGAACAGCGGCGAATTGCCGCGCATATATGCACATTTGATGTCGCTGGATAATTTCAAATTCCTGATGGACCTGGCCGTGGCGCGTCAAGCCGCAACAGCCGTCATGCACTGAACCCGGAGATCAACGCATGGGTGTCGAAATCAAACTCACCGATTCCGAACTTCCGGTCTCGCCTGTGTTCGTGGATTTTCTGGCGCACATCGTCGAGAAACGCGAATTCAGCGGTGCCAACTGGCATGACCAGCTGAGCGAGGAATTGAGCAACGATCACGTCAAGGTGATGCAACAGGCGCAGGATAATGCCCAGCGCATCATGGCTTCGGAACAGGGCCAGCGTTACATCGCGCGCGCCTATCAATTGTTCCTCGCGCTGCTTACCGGTGACACCGACCAGATACGCGATCTTCAGTTCAGGTTTCATTTCATCAACATCATCGGCGTGCCGCGCAACGGCGGCTCCTATCTGACCATGGAAGCCTACCGCGCACTGGGATACGACGTGGACAAGGTACCGAATGTGATTGCGCATGACGGATTTCCCGAAGCCGGTCCGTTCCGCTTCCAGAAAGGCGCCAACAGCTGGGTCGCGAGCCTGCAGACCATGGCGGAATTCCTGACCATGGTGGAAATCTATTTCGGCAAGAAGAAGCCGCATTACGGCAAGATCATGGTGCCGAAGAAGCTGCTCAAGGGTACCTATGCGGGCGGTTTCTTCCATCAGATACTGGGTGAATCGGTGGAACATATCCTGACCGTGCGGCATCCGGTCACCTCGGCAATTTCAGCGTATGAGAAATCCGGCGGCCTGCCCGAAGACGGCAAATTCAAGGTGCGCGGCAACATCGAGGAGTGGGTGCGGCGCGATCTGAATTACACCACCGGCCTCAGTAACGAGGAGATCGTCGAAATGCCGTACTTCGATGCGTATCTGCATTACTGGGAGCAGTATCACTATTATGTGGCGACCACCGGGCTATCAGCGAACCGCAACATTACGCTGGTGCCGTACGGCAAACAGCGCATGGAAGCGATTTCACAAAGCTTCCAGAACCGCTTCGAGAGCGGCGTGAAAC
>DASUXE010000293.1:0-4330 GCA_036378075.1 Gammaproteobacteria bacterium | reverse complement strand
TCGAAACCCATGTGGACGGGCATTTTGTCTGTGCGCATCGCGCCGACGGCATCATTATCGCGACCCCGACCGGCTCCACCGCTTATGCCCTGTCCGGTGGCGGTTCCATTCTGCATCCGGCCCTCGACGCAATCACGCTGGTGCCGATCTGTCCGCATGCGCTCGGCGACCGGCCGATTGTGGTCAACGGCAGCAGCCGGATCGAGATCGTACTGGGCGGCACCCACGGCGGCCGCGCGCAGGTGACCTGCGATGGCCAGCACAGCCAGACTCTGCAGAGCGGCGACCGGGTGCGGGTGCAGCGCGCCGCACACGGCATCCGGTTTATTCATCCGCGCGGTCACGATTACTATAGAATCCTGCGCACCAAACTCCATTGGGGCCAGAACGCCCGTTCACCGCGCAAGGATTGAAAGCCGCCGCATGTTGACGCACATCGCTATCCGCGATTTCGCCATCATTGATTCACTCGAACTGGACCTCGGTGCCGGCATGAGCGTGCTCACCGGCGAAACCGGCGCGGGCAAATCCATTCTGGTGGACGCGCTCGGCCTGGTGCTGGGTGACCGTGCCGATGCCGGCGTGGTACGCCAGGGAGCGGAACGCGCCGAAATCAGCGCCGAGTTCGATCTGCGCGATATGCCCGGCGTGGTTGCCTGGCTCGAGCAGCAGGAACTCGGTGCCGACGGCGAATGCATTCTGCGCCGCATCATCGGTGCCGACGGCCGTTCACGCGGTCAGATCAACGGCCGCAGTGTGCCGATGCAACTGCTCAAGGAACTCGGCGAGCAGCTGGTCGACATTCACGGCCAGCATGAACACCAATCACTGCTGCGCCGCTACACCCAGCTGCAATTACTCGACGGCTACGGTCAGCATCAATCTCTGCTTGCGGAGGTCGCGCAGGTTTACAGCGACTGGAAACACGCTCACCAGCAATTCAGCGAATTGCGCGCTGCGGCTGCCAATCGCGATGCCCGGCTTGAAATGCTGCGCTATCAGGTCAGCGAGCTGGACGCGCTGAAACTGGAACCCGGCGAAGCCGCCAGGCTCGACGAGGAACACAAGCGGCTCGCCAACAGCGGGCGGCTGGCGGAAGGCGCGCAATCGGCGCTTGCTTCGCTGTACGAAGATGAAGAAGGTTCGGCCTATCAATTGCTCAGTCAGGCCGCGCGCGAACTGGAAAAACTCGCGGCGCTGGATCCGCGTCTGAGCAGCGTCCGCGAAATTCTCACCGGCGCCGAGGTGCAACTCAGCGAGGCCGGCGATACCTTGCGGCACTATCTGGCCGACATGGACATGGATCCGCAACGCCTGCAATGGGTCGAGGACCGGCTGGGCGTCTTGCACGAACTCGCCCGAAAGCACCGCATCGAGCCGCAGGATCTGCTGCAGCGTTTTCAGGAACTGAGCGGGGAGCTGACGCAACTGGAACGTGCGGAAATCACCTTGCAGGAACTGGAAACGCGCCTGCAGACGCTGCGCGACGCCTACCTGCGTGCCGCCGGCTCGCTGCATGCGCTGCGCATCAAGACCGCCACCGGGCTCGGCAAGAAAGTGAGTGCGGTGATGCAGGAGCTGGGCATGCCGGGCGGTAAATTCGCGGTCGAGGTCAACAGCATCGATTCCGAGCGTTTCACTGCAAACGGAACCGACAGTGTTGAATTCATGGTCAGCGCCAACAAGGGCCAGCCGCTCAAACCGCTGGCAAAGGTCGCGTCCGGCGGCGAGCTGTCACGCATCTCGCTCGCCATTCAGGTGATTGCCGCGCAGGCCACCGCAATCCCCTCCATGGTATTCGACGAAGTGGATGCCGGCATCGGCGGCGGCGTTGCGGAAATTGTCGGCCGCCGTCTGCGCGCACTGGGAGAAACCCGTCAGGTGCTGTGCGTAACGCATCTGCCGCAGGTCGCCTCGCAGGCGCATCAGCATTTGCGCGTGAGCAAACAGACCCAGGCCAAAACCACGCTGACCCGCATCGAAGCACTGGATCGCAAATTGCAGGTCGAGGAACTGGCCAGAATGCTGGGTGGAATCGAAATCACCGAGACCACGCGCAAGCATGCGCGGGAGATGCTGGCGCGCGCCGGGCAGTAAATGCGGATTTACTTCTGAAGTGTCTTGCGGCAATTCGAACAGATGCCGTACAAATACAATGAGTGATCGGTGATCTCGTAGCCCTTGGCGGCGGCGATCTGTTGCTGGCGTTTTTCGATTTCCTGATCCACGAATTCGTCCACCCGCCCGCACTTCACGCACACGATGTGGTCGTGGTGATCGCCCTGATTCAGCTCGAATACCGAATGTCCACCCTCGAAGTGATGGCGCGTGACCAGGCCCGCGGTTTCGAACTGGGTCAGCACCCGGTATACCGTGGCCAGACCGATATCGTCCCCGGATTCGAGCAGCGCCTTGTACATGTCCTCGGCGCTCATATGGCGCGGGTTGCTGCGTTCCAGAATTTCCAGAATCTTGACCCGTGGCAGGGTCACTTTGAGGCCGACATTGCGGAGTTCCTGGCTTTCCACGGCGCGCACACTTCTCGTTACAGCGGATATTCGGTTATTATCCCCCACCCGCCTCGCAACGCAACCCGGACCATCATGCGCCTACTCAAAAAACTCGTCCTGCTGCTGCCACTGGTACTGATGGCATGCGCCTACCGGCCCGACATCAAACAGGGCAATTTCCTGACCGACGCCATGATCGCCAAGGTCAAACCCGGGATGACGCAGACGCAGGTGAGATTTGTGCTGGGACCAGCCATGGTCAAGGATCCGTTCCATCCCGATCGCTGGGACTACGTGTATTACAACGATCCGGACGAAGGCCCGATCGAGGAAAAACATGTGGTGGTGATCTTCAAGGACGGCAAAGTCGTCAGCGTCGAACAGAAACCGATTGCGCCCGAAGGTCCCCAAGGTCACGGCTGAACGCCATGTCAGTCTTCAAGGGTGGCTCTATAAATTAGAGATTTTGGTTTCTGGGTAGGCGGAAATGACCGAGGAACCGGAGTGTACACGCTAGTACATGAGGCTTCCGAGGTCATTTCTAACACCCCCAGAAAGCAAAAGATCAATTTCTAGAGGTACCCTTACGTCCTGCCCATCGTCTTGCCTGCTTTAGCCAATTCCCGGCGCGCCTGCTTGGGATCACGCGTCAAGGACCGGTAAATCTCCACCCGGTCGCCGTCATTCAGGTCCGTTTCCAGCGTGACGGTGCGGCTGAAAATACCGACACGATTCTGCGCCAGATCGATATCCGGGAAACGCTGCAGCAGACCGGATTGCGCGATTGCATCCTTCACCCGCATCCCGTGCGGCACCGTCAAACTGACTGCCATCTGCCGTTCCGGCAGTGCGTATACCACTTCGACGCGTATCGTCTCAGGCGTTGCCATGCAGACTCGCGGCCCGTTTGATGAATGCGTCCACCAGTGAATTGGAAATCTCGTGAAACACCGGCCCCGCCATCAGATCAAGCAAGGCGCCGGCAAACTCGAATTCCATGTCCAGCGACACCTTGGAACCGTCAGGCCCGAGATCGGCGAAGCTCCAGCGACCTTCCAGATGGCGAAACGGGCCGTTTTCCAGCGTCATTGTGATCGACTGCCCGGGTTCGAGTACATTGCGGGTCGTGAAGGTCTTGTGCAACCCGCCACGCGCCAGATCGAGACGCGCGCGCATCTCGGAGTCGGATTGCGAAAGCACCTGCGCGCCACGACACCACGGCAAAAACTCCGGATAGCGTTCGACATCATTGACCAGGTCGTACATCTGTCTGGCCGGGTATGGCACCAGTGCGCTCTTGTTTACCCTGCGCATGCATCGGTCCCCTGGGGCAAGGCTAATTCACGCGGAAATCTGAAGCCGCGATTGTGGGCCATACGCCGGTTCGATACAACGGTGATCGGGTGACAAGCCGGCTCACGCTATAATGGCGCATGAACAAAAAGGACGACAAAAAAGCCCAGCCTGCCACCATTGCCCTCAACAAGCGGGCGCGGCACGAATTCTTCATCGAGGAACGGATCGAAGCCGGCCTCGCACTGGAAGGCTGGGAAGTCAAAAGTCTGCGCGCCTCCAAGGCCCAGATCACGGAAAGCTATGTCGTCATCAAGAACGGTGAGGCCTGGCTGCTCGGTGCACACGTGACGCCCTTGCCGACCGCTTCCACCCACATCCACCCCGACCCGACCCGCACCCGCAAACTGCTGCTGAACCGGGGCGAACTGGACCGGCTGATCGGCGCAGTCGAACGCAAAGGCTATACCCTCATCCCGCTGGCCCTGTACTGGAAACGCGGCCGCGCCAAACTCGAAGTCGGCCTC
>DASUXE010000292.1:0-2272 GCA_036378075.1 Gammaproteobacteria bacterium | reverse complement strand
TGTCGGTGAAAAGATATTTGTCTTGATGCAGATTTGCCGAAAGGCGGGTATAGATATCAGATCCCTGCTGCAGGTCATTGATGACCGCGAGATCATCGCTCAGGAAGTGCTCTTTTCTCGTTTCCCAGTCAGCGCCGATCCTGCGGGCTACACCCAGCATGTAAGGCAACTCACCGCCTGCATTGATCTCGGGGTGTGCAGCAAGCATCTGTTCGAGCAGCGTACTTCCGGAGCGGGGCATGCCGAGAATGAATATGGGGCTGATTTGGCTTGATACCTTGCCCCGGAATCGATCGAAAAAATCCGGCGTTGACAATGCAATTATCTGATTGACCCGGATTTCATCATTAGCTACGTTGTACTGTATCGTCTTGCGTTTTTCCCGATTACCGATCTCAAGATGGTCAAACGCTTTTTCGTAATCCTTGATATCTTCGTAGGCCTTTGCCAGGGCAAATTCGACATCGATTCTCGCGCTGTCCTGCAACGGCTCATCGGCGTGCCGGACAAACCGATCAAGCCACGGGTCGTCGAGGGTGAAAGTGTGCAAGTTTGAAAAGTGATAGTAACCTTCGATAGAAGGATCAAGATTCAATGCGCGTTCAAACGCCTTTTCTGCTTCGTCAGCCTGTCCCAGTATCGTAAGGGAAATTCCGCGGTTGAAAATTGCCGGCGCGAAGCCCGGAGCTTTGGCCAGTACGGCATTGAACAAGGAGAGTGCTTCGGTGGGCCGGCTGTCATTAAGCAGAGTGATACCGAGTTCTGTTGGAGGGCGCGGGTCGTCCGGAAAGCCGGCCATCGCATCGCGGAGTATGCGCTCTGCTTCAGCGCGCTTTTCCGGTGCGTTAACGATATCGGTAGTTGCAATCTGGCCAAGTGTCTTGGCCCATTCGATTTGACTTGTCAGATTACCCTTATTTGCGTGACTGGCGCGTTTGAACGCTTCGCATGCGGCATCCAGGTCATTCAAGGTCCGCAGCGCCAGCCCTAAACCATGCAGCGTACGCGCCGCGTCCAGCGGCATACGACATACGGAGAGTGCGCGCCGGAAATAATCTGCGGCAACGGCGGCCTGGTTCTGCGCGAGCGCGACAGTCCCGGCAAGTTGCAGGATCCTGTATTCCGATGGTGCCTTGGTCAGCAGTGATTTTACCGTCGCAGCAGCGTGAGCAAGATTACCTGCTGTCAGCGCATCGGCTGCTTCGTCCATTTCTGTCTTGAGCGCCGACAAGGCGGCACCGCTTTGCTGGGCTGATTGCATGACTATGCCTGGCTCCTCGCTTTGATGAGCGTCTGCAGTTGCTTGTCAATTTCCCCCCGCAAAGTGCTTGCCAGTTCGGGGGAAACACGAAAACTCACTGTCGAGTTGGGATTGATCATGATTCCCGCTCCGGATTCGACGCGATGGATTGCAAGTCTGGCATCGATTTCCACAAGGTGGGTAAATGGGTGGCTTCCCCCTTGGAATTCCAATGCATAGCCATTGCTGGTAAACAGCGCCAACATTGGCTGCTGCTCGTTCTTCCCATCGCTGACAAACAGCATGCGGGTATCAGGTAGCGGTTGGGATATTCCATCCCACGGTTTGTTAAGCAGTACCTTGATGCGAGCAGTAACCAGCACCTGCAGTACGTTGCGCAGTTTCTCGATATCCCCCTGTTGGGCGGAGAGAATAGCTCGTTCCAGATCGGTAGAAGTGTCGGCCATGGTCATTATTATCCAGAATTGCTGCAATAAGATTCGAATTATAACTTACCCCGATATGCCGAGAGCAGCCTGCAAAGGCGCAAGATGGGCGGCATAGTGCCGCCAGCGTCCAACGGAAGACCCATACAGGGGCTGCCGCACCTGCAGCACGCTGGCGGTTTGCACGGTCTTGCTGGTCTTGCCGAAAGTCAGGCATGCCGGATCCCAAGGCAGGCCGATGAAGTCAAGCATGCGGCGCACCACCGGTTCGGGATCTGCCACCAGGGCCTCATAGTTGAGTTCAAACAGTCTTTCCGCCGGCAATAGCGAACGCCAGTGGGCCATCATGTCCAGATAAACAGAGTAATAGCGCCCCAGGTCTTCAAGGTCGTTGCTGAACTCGTGGCTGCGATTGAACAAAGTGGTGTAACACGAGACGCAGGTGTCGAGAGGGCTGCGTTGGCAATGAATGATACGGGCATTGGGGAGCAGCGCGTGTAACCAGCCGCTTAGCAAAAAGTTCGAAGGCATCTTGTCGGTGATACGCGACGCACCATCTGCGATTTGCGTCAGGCCGGTAACCAGC
>DASUXE010000291.1:0-4717 GCA_036378075.1 Gammaproteobacteria bacterium | reverse complement strand
GCGCAGCAACTGCTCGCGGACGGACATGCCTATCACTGTTACTGTTCCAAGCAGGAACTCGAAGAGATGCGTGCCGAGCAGATGGCGCGCAAACAGAAACCGCGTTATGACGGCCGTTGCCGGCAACGGACCGAACCGGTTGCAGGTGTGGCGCCGGTAATTCGTTTCAGGAATCCCCAGCAGGGCCAGACTGTTATCCACGATCTGGTCCACGGCGACATCATATTCGACAACGCCGAGCTGGATGACCTGATCATTGCGCGCTCCGACGGTACGCCCACGTACAATTTCACGGTGGTGGTGGATGATATGGACATGCGGATAACGCATGTGATCCGCGGCGACGACCACATCAACAACACTCCCCGGCAGATCAATATCTTCAACGCGCTCGGTGTCGAAACACCACGCTATGCGCACCTGCCCATGATTCTGGGCCCGGACGGCACCAAACTTTCCAAGCGGCATGGCGCGGTTTCCGTCATGCAGTATCGCGATGACGGCTTTTTGCCAGAGGCAGTGTTGAATTATCTGGTCCGGCTTGGCTGGTCGCACGGCGACCAGGAAATTTTCAGCCGCGAGGAAATGGTGGCATTGTTCGACATCGCGGATGTGAACAAGTCCGCATCGGCCATCAATCCGGACAAACTGCTGTGGTTGAATCAGCATTACATCAAGACCGGCGACCCGGCGCGGCTGGGTGCCGAACTGGGCTGGCACCTGGCGCGCATCGGCCTTGAGGTGACGGATGCTGTGAAACTGGCAGCCGTGGTGCGCGCCCAGGCGGAACGGGCCAAAACATTCAAGGACATGGCGCTTGCCAGCCGCTTCTTCTTCGAGGAATTTGCCGACTACGATGCGCAGGCAGCTGCGAAGAACCTGAATGCGGAAACGCTGCCGGCACTGCGGGACATGCAGGCACGTTTGACGACGCTGGAGAACTGGTCGGCAGCAGCGATCCATGCTGCGCTGGAAGCATGTGTTGCGGAATCGGGCCTCAAGCTCGGCAAAGTTGCGCAGCCGCTGCGTGTTGCGGTCTCGGGTGGCACGGTTTCGCCGCCGATTGACGCGACCCTGGAAATCCTGGGCCGGGAAATGACCCTGCTGCGGCTGGCGCGGGCCATCGATCACGTCGAAAGTGCAGCAGGTCCGATATAACGCCGGTTTTTGGTTGACAGCATCGGCGTCAGACCGGACAATACGCGCCCCGCGTGGGGCCATAGCTCAGCTGGGAGAGCGCCTGCATGGCATGCAGGAGGTCGCCGGTTCGATCCCGGCTGGCTCCACCAATGTTTGGTGGGATTGAATCGGGTGGCCAGAGCCTTCCATGGCAAGCTGGCCAGCCACGCCATCCGTGGCGTGGCGCTCGGCGGGGCGAAGCGATGCTTCGCCAATTTCCGCCTTGCCCCGGCTGGCTCCACCAACCCATACTGCGGGTGTTTCAGAAAAGCCTCGTCCCCATCGTCTAGAGGCCCAGGACATCGCCCTTTCACGGCGGTAACGGGGGTTCGACTCCCCCTGGGGACGCCAAATCAGGCCCCGCGACGCAAGTCGCGGGGCTTTTTTGTGTCAGTGAGGTAAAAATTCTTCAGGAACAATCAGTTATCACTGGCTAGATTAATTCGTCCCCGGTTTCAGCCTGAGGCCTTTGGGGTATATAATTCGCGCCCTCTTATGACAGGCGCCAAACGCGTCGTTCTCCAGCACCGCGATTTGATGTCGGCTGGTACTCACACGAGTCCAGCCGCTTGCATTTTAGGCGGCCCGGAGACGGGGACAGGATGGGCAACAAGACCGATCCGAACACGACGACACAGACGTTCCGTGGCCGCTACACCGGCGGCAACGGCACCGGTGATTCAGGGCAGCACAGCAACAAGCGTCTGGCGGCGCTGAGCCTCGGCGCATTGGGCGTGGTGTTCGGTGACATCGGCACCAGCCCGCTGTACGCAATCAGCAGTTCGTTTGCCTCCGGGTCAGGTCTTGAGACCACACCGGGAAATGTGCTCGGTGTGCTGTCGCTGGTGTTCTGGTCGCTGGTCATCATCGTCTGCATCAAATATCAGTTGTTCGTGTTGCGCGCCGATAACAAGGGCGAGGGCGGCATTCTCGCGCTGCTGGCCTTGCTGGATCCCTGGCGGACCCGCAACCGCCGGCGGTCCGGGATACTGATCGCTCTGGGAATTTTTGGTGCCGCGTTGTTGTACGGCGATGGCATGTTGACACCCGCCATTTCAGTGCTGAGCGCGGTGGAAGGTCTGCAGGCCGGCGCAGCGGGATTTTCCCGCCCGGTCATTGTCACGATCACGGTAATAATCCTGGTTGCACTGTTCGCGTTCCAGCGCAGCGGTACCAGCCGGGTCGGCGCAATTTTCGGCCCCATCACCGCGGTGTGGTTTGCGGTAATCGGTTTGCTGGGGTTGGTCTGGATTGTCCGCGAGCCGCATATTCTCGCCGCTATCAATCCGGGTTATGCACTGGGCTTCGTGATCCATCATGGTTTTGCTGACATTGTGGTGCTGGGCGCGGTATTCCTGTGCGTAACCGGGGCGGAGGCCCTATACGCGGACCTCGGCCACTTCGGACGTACGCCGATCAGACTGACCTGGTTCAGTTACGTAATGCCGGCTCTGTTGTTGAATTATTTCGGTCAGGGTGCCGCAATACTCGCCAACCCCGGGCGGCCGGTGCAGCAGCTTTTCTACAGCCTGGCACCGGGCTGGTTTCTGTATCCGTTGGTAGCACTCGCAACTGCGGCAACCATCATTGCGTCGCAGGCTGTCATTTCCGGTGCGTTTTCGCTGATGGGGCAGGCGATCCAGTTCGGACAGAGCCCGCGCCTGACCATTGTCCGTACCTCAATGGATGAAAAGGGTCAGATCTATATCCCCTCGCTGAACTGGATATTGATGATTTCCACCATCGCGATCGTGCTGGGATTCAAGAGCTCGGACAATCTCGCCTCTGCATACGGCGTTGCCGTGAGCTCGACCATGGTGATTACGACCATTCTGATGTTTTTCGCCATGCGTGATCGCTGGCGCTGGAACATTGTACTGGTAAGTTTTATTACCGGTTGTTTCCTGATTGTTGACCTGATGTACTTTACCGCCAATGTCTTCAAGATATGGGACGGCGGATGGTTGCCGCTGATGGTTGCGGTCATCGGCTTCACCATCATGTCGACCTGGAGCACCGGCCGGCAGAATCTGATCAACCGGCTGCGCGAGAGTACCGAACCGCTGGATCAGTTCCTGAACCGGATTCGCGTCGAAAAACCGGTGCGGGTACGTGGCACCGGCATATTCATGACCGCGCCCAATCTCGGCACGCCGCCGATGCTGCAGCATCACCTGGAACACAATCAGGTGTTGCACGAACAGATCGTGCTGCTCACCGTGCTCACGGAAGATGTGCCGTTTGTGCATCCTTCCAGCCGGTTGGAAGTCGAAAAGCTCGATCTGGGCTTTTACCGGGTGCTGGCACATTACGGATTCATGCAGATTCCGAATGTGCCGCAGGCTTTGCGCAAGGCCAAGGACTTCGGTCTGGTGATCGATCCGGAGACCGTGACCTATTACATTGGCCGTGAAACGCTGGTGCCGACCAAGAACACACCGACCATGATGACCTGGCGCGAAAAACTGTTTGCATTCATGTCGCGCAACGCGATTCGTGCCACCGATTTCTATCAGATCCCGCCGGATCGCACCGTGGAGCTGGGCCTGCGCTTGCGGATGGCGGAAATTCGCAGTGCGCCGCGGGTGCCGACTCCGCCGCCGCCCGCGCCACCACCTTCCCGATTGTGAGGCAGGATGTTAAGTAAACTGCTCGCGCTGCTGGCAGGATTTGTTATCAGCACCATTTCCACACTGGGTTATGGCGGGATCGTGTTGTTGATGGCGATTGAAAGCGCCTGCATCCCGTTGCCTTCGGAAATCATCATGCCGTTCTCAGGTTATCTGGTGTTCCGTGGTGAGTTTGCCTTGTGGATAGTGGCATTGAGCGGCGCAATCGGCTGCGTGCTCGGCTCGCTGGCTGCTTACTGGGTCGGGGCCAGGGGCGGACGTCCGCTGGCGGAGAATTACGGACGCTATATATTGGTATCGCAGCATGACCTGGCGCTCGCCGACCGCTGGTTCGAGCGTCACGGCGACATCATTATCCTGATTGGACGCTTGCTGCCGGTGGTACGTACGTTCATCGCTTTCCCGGCCGGTGTCGCGCGCATGCCGGTGCTCAAGTTTGTCATTTATACCTTCATTGGCTCGCTGATCTGGTGCTGGGCGCTGGCCTGGATCGGGCTGCGGCTGGGCGAGCACTGGAATACGCTGGGTAGCTTGTTTCATCGCTTTGATAGCGTCATTGCCGGGATCATTGTGCTGGCCGGCATCTGGTACGTTTGGCGACACCTCCGCCATCTGCGGCGATCGCCGGGCGGTTGACAGGAGCAACCCCGGGGTCAATAATTCCCTACAGCGCCGATTTGATACTCAGCTTGCGGGCGCTTAATAAGTACGGCTAAAGCGGTGTCCGCAAGAACCTGCTTTGGCGCCCTTTCCGGGAGTAACGCTGAGCGGGTTTTTTGTTGCCCGCAGGAGTGGCCTGCATCCGGATATCGATTCGGGACGTACTGCAGACGACAAAAACGGAATCGCCGATTAAGTGACAACTTGCAGGGCGATGAATGGCGCGGTGCTTCGGTATTGCGCTGACT
>DASUXE010000290.1:0-5712 GCA_036378075.1 Gammaproteobacteria bacterium | reverse complement strand
TCCCTGTCATACACATTGATCGCGGCGGTCAGGTCACCTATCACGGACCGGGGCAGCTGGTGGTGTATCCGCTGATCGATCTCAAGCGCCTCAAGCTCGGTGTGCGCGCGCTGGTCGAAGGCATCGAGAACAGCGTAATCGATACCCTGGCCGGTTTCGGGATCGAGGCCGTTTCCAAACGCGATGCCCCGGGCGTCTACACCCCCGATGGCCGCAAGCTGGCATCGCTGGGTCTGCGGGTCCGGCGTGGCTGCACCTATCACGGCCTGGCCTTCAACGTCGGCATGGACCTCGAGCCGTTTACCCGCATCAACCCCTGCGGGTATGCGGGCCTGCAGATGACTCAGGTCGCGGAGCTGGGCGGTCCGGCCGACGTCGCCGCCGTCGCCGCAGCCCTGAAGCCCCGGCTGCTTGACCGTCTCGGGTACAATACGCATTCGAACAAACCCGACAGCGCAACTGCGGTCGGTCAGTAGCAAGGATCATCCGTGAGCGATTCGCCCTCCACTCCGCGTCCCCGGCTCGAACCCGGCAAGAAACTCAGCGCCGCCGAAAAGATGGCGCGGATTCCGGTCAAGATCGAACCGACGGTCACACCGCTGCGAAAACCGGCCTGGATCCGGGTACGTTCGCCGGCCACTCCGGAAGTCGCTCGACTGAAACAGATTCTGCGCGATAACCGTTTGCACACCGTGTGCGAAGAAGCGTCGTGCCCGAATCTCGGCGAATGCTTCGGCAAAGGTACCGCGACCTTCATGATCATGGGTGACATCTGCACCCGTCGTTGCACTTTCTGCGACGTGGCCCACGGCCGCCCCGGAGCGCTGGATGCGGAGGAACCCGCCAACCTAGCCCGCACCATCAAGGCCATGAACCTGCGTTATGTGGTCGTCACTTCGGTAGATCGCGACGATCTGCGCGACGGCGGTGCCGGTCACTTCGTATCGTGCATTCAGGCAATCCGCGAGCAGAGCCCGCAGACCCGCATCGAAGTGCTGGTGCCGGATTTCCGCGGCCGCATGGAGGTTGCCATAGCACTCATGAACGAAGCGCCACCGGATGTGTTCAATCACAATCTGGAAACCGTGCCGCGCATCTATCGCGAAGTGCGCCCCGGTTCGGACTATCAGCACTCGCTGATGCTGTTAAAAAAATTCAAGGCCGCACATCCCGACGTATTGACCAAGTCCGGGATCATGGTCGGGCTTGGCGAAGAGTTGCCCGAGATCTTTGAAGTGATGAAGGATCTGCGTGCGCACGATGTCGACATGCTCACGGTCGGGCAATATCTGCAACCGTCTAAGTTCCATCATCCGGTGGTGCGCTACGTGACACCGGAGGAATTCAGGCAGATCGAGACTTTCGGTTACGAAATCGGCTTTCATCATGTCGCAAGCGGCGCGTTGGTGCGCTCGTCGTATCATGCCGCCAAGCAGGCGGAAGAATTGCTGCACGAACAGGCGGGATAAGGCATCGAAACATCGGTGTTCAATGAAAAAGCGGCCGCTGGCCGCTTTTTCATTGCAGCAACCCTCAAGTCTGCGGGAGCAGGAAATGACCGGAGGGACCGATTCAATTCTTGAACGAGGTGACTTTCCCGTCTTCAAGATTGACTGAACGCGCGGGTTTGCCACGCGGTCCGTCATAAACCCAGCGCTCCCGCACATGCCCCTTGCTCACGGTGCGCGTGACCACATCCGGCCGGCCCCAGGTGGCACGCACGTCGGCAGCCGATTCACACACCATGATCACATGGCTCACCCGCATGTTCCTGAGTTCTATCGAATTCATGACATCAATCGGGCAGGCACGTGACCGAGGTTCACGGACGCGCGCCGGCCTGGAAGATTTCACCGCTTTGGGCTTGGTCGAGAGCGGTATTGAATAACCGTGATCTTTCAGTTGCAGCTTCACCGCGTGCTTGCCGCATGGGTGAGCGGCATACACAATCTCGCCATGAGCAGTGCATTTGTAAACCGCCGCTGCAGCGGGAGTTGAATACAGTACAACGGGAACAACGGAGAAAACCGCCATCAAAAATCCTTTCATCGTCACGCTCCATGCTCGAACCGGGATCAGGTTTCAAGCATAACAACTCAACGAGGATTTTCAATGCTGACGGAGTCAATGCGCCGAAATCACCCTTTCTGCAGTTTCTGCAGACTCTCGGGCGTTCCGACGTCACGCCACTCGCCGCGATATTCTTCCCCGCTTAATGCCTCGATCTGCATTGCGCTTTTCAACCACGGCAACAACGGGAACTTTTCCTCACGGCAGTCCCGGAAAAAATCCGGCCGATACACCCCGATCCCGCTGTAAGTGAGTTTCGGTTTGCCGCGCGTCCGCAGCCGTCCGAGCGGCGACAGATGAAAATCGCCTTGCGGATGATGTGGCGGATTCTGCACCATCACCAGATGGGCAAAATCCTCGTGCTTGAGGCTGTGTTTGAGATTCTCGAACGGAAAATCCGTATAGACGTCGCCGTTGACCACCAGAAAGCGTTCCTTGCCAAGCAGTGGCAGGGCCTTGAGTATCCCGCCGCCGGTTTCGAGCGGCACCGGGCCTTCATGAGAAATCTGAACACTCACGCCAAACCGGGAGCCGTCTCCCACCCACGTTTGAATCTTCTCAGCCAGCCAGGAGGTATTGATCACCAGCCGGGTAAAACCCGCGTCGCGCAGCCGTTCGATATGCCACTGCAGCAACGGTTTGCCGTACACCTCAAGCAAGGGCTTCGGTGTGGTATCTGTTAATGGCCGCAAGCGCTCGCCCCTGCCGGCCGCCAGTATCATTGCCTTCATATCGTGACCGCCGCCGCCTCGGCATAGCGCTCCAGCGTATCCAGCAATTCGAGCAACGGCGTGAAGGCTGCATAGCGCGCACCGATACTCCGCACGTAAGCCAGGAAACGCGGCGTATCTTCGAGATATTGCGGTTTGCCGTCACGGTAATTGATCCGGGCAAAGATCCCCAGCACTTTCAGATGCCGTTGCAGTCCCATCCAGTCAAGCGCCCGGGTGAATTCCGGTTCATCCTGAACCGGCAGACCGGCCCGTTTCGCCTGTTCATGGTATTGCGCGCACCAGCCCATGACGCGTGTTTCGTCCCAGGACAGAAAAGCATCCCTGAACAGCGATACCGCGTCGTAGGTAATCGGCCCGTGCACGGCGTCCTGAAAATCCAGTACCCCGGGGTTTGGCGTGCTGAGCATGAGATTTCGCGGCATGTAATCGCGATGCACGAACACTTGCGGCTGTGCCAGCGCACTGTCTTCCAGCAAGCGGAACACACTGTCAAGGGTTGCCTGCTCATGCTGCGATAAGGTAACACCAAGATGACGTGACACGTACCACTCCGGAAACAGGTTCAATTCACGCCGCAACAAGGCGCGATCGTACAGCGGCAATACATTAACGCGGCTCGCCAGCTGCCATTTGCACAAGGCATCGATGGCGTCGCCAAACAACTCGTCGGCATTCTGTTCGTCCAGAACATCCAGATAGGTGTGTCTGCCAAGATCCGTGAGCAGCAAAAAACCCGATGCCAGATCCTGCGCGATGACCTCCGGCGCATGCACACCCGCATCGTGCAGCAATTTCGCCACCGCTATAAACGGCCGGCAATCTTCCTGCGGCGGCGGCGCGTCCATCACGATCACCGACGTAGTATCGGTCGCGACCCGGAAGTAACGCCTGAAACTGGCGTCCGCCGAGGCCGGCAGCAGTCTGACCGACGACATGCCCAGTTTCTCCGCCACCCATTGCTGCAACGCATGATCTCTGCCGGACATGCCTTTATCCCGAGGTTTGAACCTAATATTAAAGTATGCGATTGTACGCCGCGCTTGTGTAATTGGTTATTCAGGAGCTTGTGCAGTGCAACCAGGCCGCGCGTTTGTCATGGCCGCCACGCTGTTGGCCGCCGCACCGGCCTTTGCCGCACCCCCGGCGCCTCTTCCGAACAATGCTCCTGCCGGTAATACCCTGCCAGTTGGCAGCACCGGTTACGATCAGTGGGAACTGTGTCCGGCCCTGCCCCCATCTCCGGTTCCGCAACCAGCCGCCGATGCACCGCCCGACAGCCAGCAACCGACCGACCTGTTCGCAGATCATGAGGATGGCTATGTTCACGGATTGACCACCCTGACCGGTCATCCCAAGGTGATACAAGGCTCGCGGCAGCTGACTGCCGATGTCATGCGGTACAACGCGGCTACCGGCAAGGTTCACGCCACCGCCAACGTCAAATTCTATTCGCCCAACATGAATCTGGAAGGCGATAGCGCGGACTACGACCTGAATAATGCCAGCGGCACCTTCGAGCACGCAGATTTCTTTCTGCCCAGGCGTCACGGCCGCGGCCAGGCCACGCGAGTCCGGATGCTGGACAAAAACCGCGATCTGCTGACTGACATGCACTACACCACCTGCCCGGTCGGCAAGCAGGACTGGATGCTGCATGCGCCGGACATGCTGCTGGACCAATCCACCAACACCGGCATCGGTCATAACGTGGTCATAGATTTTTACGGTGTCCCGATTTTCTGGACGCCGTACATCAATTTTCCATTGAACGACGATCGCAAGTCCGGATTCCTGGCGCCCAGTTTCGGATATTCGACCCGCAGTGGCACCGACCTCACCGTACCTTATTATTTCAACCTAGCCCCCAACTACGACGCCACGCTGTCACCGCGCATCATTACCCAACGTGGCTTCGATCTGGGCGGTGAATTCCGCTATCTGCTGCCAAGCGGTTCCAACGGGCTGCTGGATTTCAATTACCTCCCGCACGACAAACTCGCGGACCGCGACCGCGCCTTGCTGCATTTCGCCGATAACACGCCGCTCGGTCCCAGCAATGCTGCAGGCACCCGAACCAACTGGAATTTCAACACCACGTATAACTGGGTATCCGATAACCTGTATTTCCAGGATCTGGGCGACAGTCTGACCGCGATTGCCAGCACCATTCAGGAACGGCATGCTGCAATAAATTACAGCTCCGACGATTCTGACCTGACGTTCCTGACTCAGGTACAGGGCTTTCAGATTGTCGATCCGCTGATTTCGCCACTCAGTTATCCGTACCGGCGACTGCCGCAAATCAGCCTGGACTGGCAAAGCGACGCTGCCTCGCTGGGACCGCAGTTCGACCTGCAGACGGAACTGGTGCGTTTCCAGCAGGATCAACGCGTGGGTGCGGTGCGGACCGACGTCAAACCCAGCATCAGCGACACTTTCGGTACGGCCGGTTACTATCTGACGCCGACGGCAGCCTTCCGCTTCACCAATTACGATCTGAACAGCAACACCCTGGCCGGACAGCAAACGCAAATCAGCCGCTCGCTGCCGATTATCAGTCTGGACAGTGGCTTGTCGCTGGAACGGATTTCCGGCAATGGCAACTACATTCAGACCCTCGAGCCGCGACTGTTTTACCTTTATGCACCTTATCGCGATCAGTCCAACATCCCGCTGTTCGACAGCGTGCAACCGCAATTCAGTTTCCTGCAGTTGTTTACCGACAACCGCTTTTTCGGCGCGGACCGGCAGGGTGACGCCAACCAGCTCAGTTACGCACTGACCAGCCGGCTGCTGGACGGCAGCGACGGTTCCGAGATACTGGACACCAGTATCGGCGAGATCCGCTACTTCAAGGACAGGCAGGTGCAACTGCAATATTGCCCGCTGCCCACATCGTGCGCCAACC
>DASUXE010000289.1:0-4965 GCA_036378075.1 Gammaproteobacteria bacterium | reverse complement strand
GCATGCTTTACAGCAACATTGTACTGGCCTACGACGGCAGCCTGGATGGACGCCGTGCGCTGCGTGAAGGCGCCGAGGTAGCGGTGAAATTCAAGGCGCGCACCCATCTTCTGGCCGTGATCAAGCAAAGTGCCGGCACAGCCATCGGCCAGGGGTTCGATCCGCGCGCGTTGCCAGGCAATGAAGAAGAGGATTTTCAGGAAATACTGACTGAAGGTGTCGAAATACTCAAAAGCTTCGGTCTTGATGCCAGCGGACATCTCGCGCACGGCGACCCACCCGATGAGATCGTGAAACTCGTCAATCAGACAAATGCCGATCTGGTAGTTGTCGGACATCGTGAGCGCAGCGCGCTGGCACGATGGTGGCGCACACCGGTTTCCATGTCGTTGCTGGACAAGTTGAATTGCAGCGTGCTAATAGGACGCAAAGACTGGGGCGGGGACTGACCCGCTCCTTCACCCGCCGGCAAGACAATATCCGGACCGGCACGTCACGGCATCTCAACCCAGGCAGGGATATCCCGCCAACTCTCGCCCAACTGTGCATCCAGCGCACGCCAGCGCGGCTCGTGCTCCGCGACCACGTTCCAGAAGCGCTTCGAGTGATCGAGCACACGCATGTGTGAGAGTTCATGAATTATCAGATAACGCACCAGCGAAGATTCAAGAAACAGTAATTTGTAATTCAAGCTCAGCGTTTTGTTCGATGAACAACTCCCCCAGCGACTGCGCTGCCCGCGGATCTGCAGCTTCCTGTAATTGATACCCGTTAATCCGCACAACCGGTCAACACGCGCGGTAAGGACGCTGCGTGCTCTTGCAGCCAACCACCGGCGCAAGGCGCGCCGCACTGCAGATTCATCCCGCCCGTCGTGAAATACCGTAATGATATTGCCCTTGCCGGTCGTCACACGGACATTTGTACCTGCGCGGCGGCGATAGCAAACCTGCCAGCACTCACCGGTAGCGCGCAGATCCAGGGTCCTGGGCAAACGCTGCTCTGCATCGGGTATCTCAGATCTGATCCGGTGCCAGGTATCGCGTATCCAGTTGCGATGACGAGTGAGAAATGCGCGCACCCGCTCCTTGCTGGTGTGGCGCGGAATCACCACCTCCACGCCCTGCCACGGGCTAATGCGCACCTGCAATGTCTTGGCGCGCTGGCTACGCCGCCAATTGAAGCTCATCGGTTCGGACACAGGCAGCTCCATCAGTAACTGATATTGCTAAAAATCGGGGTTCTGCGCCTTGACAACCCGCCGGGCAACACGGATGCCGGTAGCAAAACTTCGCAGAAATCGCTTGAACGAATACGTATCGATCAGCTGGCCTGACTCGCCGGCCGCTCGCGTGCAGCCAAAACGGTTGCATCGGATTCAAAAAGTTCCGGGATTACGAATTCAAACTCGTGACGGTGCACAGCAATGATGTCGCCGTGCTTCAGCGCACGATCGCCTGTCAGGCGTTCTCCGTTCACGAACGTGCCGTTAATGCTGCCCTGATCGGTTATCCAGAATACTCTGCCGCGATGTTCAATGACCGCATGACAGCGCCCGATGGTCGCTTCGTTGGCAATCACATATTGAACTTCCGGATCATAACCGGACACCCGCCCAATGACGGTGGATTTTTCAGTCAACTCATAGCGCTTGATGTCATTCGGATTGCTGATGTCATACAACACTGCCTGGGGACCTTCCACATGCTCGGGTTGATGGCCGCCGAATTGCTGCAGTGTTTTGCGCACCGCGGTGCGATTCCAGAACAGATATATGCCTGCACCCGAGACCAGAATTACCGCCAGCACGGTCAGCCATATCCACCCGGCATGACCATTGGCCTGCACCTCGGGTTTAGTGAGCGGTGTATTGAATTGGAAATCCTTCTGTGAGGAAACTGGCGCAGACGTCGCGGTACCGGATTCTGACGATGCCGCCAGACGGGCGTTAAGCAGAATATTACCGATGCGCTGAAAAATTCCCGCCATGTCACTGTCGTGGTAGGCACGGAAGTAATCTGCTCCGGTTTTTACTGCCAGAGTCTGCAGCAATTCATAGTCTGCCTGGTCGGTGAAAGCGACTCCGAAAATACGGATGTGCTGGCGTGCTGCCTGAGGAATCAGTGACTGATTGATCCAATTGATTTTTTCGGCATCACGCGTGTCGCTGCCAACATCCACGTGTCCATCAGTCATCAGGATAATGTATTTCTGGGCGGTGGAGCGACCACTGTTGTTGAGTTCGTAGACCGCGCGCTCAAGCGCTGCCGCAGTGTCGGTCCACTGCCCGCGATAATCGATTGACTTAAGCGCTTCGTAGACCTTGGCACGGCTGCTTGTCGTCAACGGTGTCAGTGGTACCAGCACCTTCGGCGTAGTGGCGAATTCGATAACCGAGATCTGGGTTTCGGGACCCTGGCTGGTAACAAAATCATGCACCGCCTTGCTGGCAAGCCGCTGCGGATCATTGGCGCGCATGCTGCCGGAATTATCCAGCAGCAGCACCACGTCCTGATCCGCTCGCACCGGCGTCATGCCGAGCAGTAAACCGAGGACAACAGCCAGAGCAGCGAGTCTTGCGATAGAGTTCGAGGTCACCTTGCCACTCCCCCGGCTTTGTTCTTGTTCGGTTGCAACCTGGTCAATATTGTACTCATCGGGACACTCTCAGAACGATATCAAGGCCGCCAGGGCCATAAAAAGCAGGTACAGGGTTACCAGGAAACCAACGGTCCAGGCCAGAATGCGCAGCCAGGGAATGCCGCCAATATATGCGGACATGTGCACCAGGCGGGCCCCCAGGAATACCGCCGACGCTACTGCCGTGCCGGGGGTAAATCCGCCAGTAAAGGCCAGCAACAGGACCGCTACAGCGAATGCGGGGTAATTTTCCTTGAGATTTTCATGCGCCCGGATACAGCGCTGGCCCCACTCCGGCATGGCCGGCAAGCCGAGCGTAGAGCGGTTTGATGCCAGCCAATTCAACCCATATGCATGGTATTTCGCGACCGATGCCGGCAGCCAGGCGACAGCTAACAGCAAAGTGGTGAGGCCCAACATCAACATTTCGAATGCCATTACAACTCCAGCGCCCTGTGGTCGGCAGATTTACGAGGTATTCTAGCGGATAGCGACAAGATACGGACTGTTTCCAGACAGTCCGGCCAACCGTCCGGGATTATGGGGTCTTTCAAGCAGGTTCAGGCCATGCCGGAAATACTAGAAGTCAGAAATCTTGCCAAACACTACTCCGGCGTGCGGGCGGTGGACGGAATCAGCTTTATGGTCAACGCCGGGGAATGCTTTGGGCTGCTCGGACCAAACGGCGCCGGCAAGACCACCACGGTGGAAATCATGGAAGGGATCACCCCACCCACCAGCGGCGGCGTCTACTACAAGGGTGAGCCGATGGGCCCACGCTTCCGCTCCGAAGTCGGCATCCAGTTCCAGTCGACTGCGCTGCAGGATTTTCTTACGGTACGGGAAACGCTTGAGTTGTTCCGCAGTTTTTATGTACACGGCATGGATACCGGGGAACTCAGTGCGCTGTGCAGCCTCGGCGAGTATCTGAATCGCGACGCGCGCAAACTGTCGGGTGGACAGCGCCAGCGGCTCCTGCTGGCACTGGCGCTGGTTAACGACCCGGACGTATTGTTTCTGGATGAACCAACCACCGGACTCGACCCGCAGGCACGCCGCAATTTCTGGGATCTGATCCGCAATATCAAGGCACGCCATAAAACCGTCATTCTCACGACCCATTACATGGAAGAAGCCTATCTTCTGTGCGATCGCATTGCCATCATGGATCACGGCCGTATCATCGCGGCAGGTTCGCCCGCGTCGCTTCTGGCAGGTCATTTTCACGACATGATTCTGCAGTTGCCAAAGACCGATTTCACGATGCCGGTCGACAAGCTGGGATTGCCGGTCATGGAACTCGGCGATCACATCGAGATATCCACGGCTGATGTAAATGGCATCGTGCAGCAACTTCTCGAATACGGCGTGTCGCTTTCGAATCTTCAGATCCGGGCCCGTACACTGGAAGACCTGTTCCTGGAACTGACCGGCCGGGAGTTGCGGCCATGATGCGACGCTTTCTTGCCGTGCTGCATGCCCGGAACCTGGAATTTGTGCGCGACCGCTCGGCGCTGGGCTGGAATATCCTGCTGCCGTTTTTGATTGTGCTCGGCATGTGGTTCATTTTTTCAGGCGGTCAGAAACCCCTGTTCAAGGTCGCCGTGTTGAACGGCGGCACGCCTCTGGTCCAGATGAGCAATGCATTCCTGAAGACCCGCTATGTCGATTTTTATCCTGTTACTGACCAGGCACAAGCTGAATCGAGGGTCGCGCACAACCAGATAGACATGTTGCTGGACTTGCGTGAGCCTGGCACACCGCACTACTGGGTCAACGAGAGCTCACCCAAGGGCTATATTCTGGAAAAAATAGTGCTTGGCGAAACCGACGCACATTACACGCGCGGCATCGCCAATGGCCGCGCCATCGGTTATATAGACTGGCTGATCCCTGGCGTGCTTGGCATGAACATGATGTTTTCCTGCCTGTTCGGTGTCGGTTACGTTATTGTCCGCTACCGCAAAAACGGTTTTCTCAAGCGTCTCTACGCCACGCCGCTCAAAGCACTCGAGTTCATCGCCGCACAGGTTACCTCGCGTCTGCTGCTGATCATGACCATCACCATCGCCGTTTATATCGGTACCAACTGGCTGCTGGGCTTCTACATGTCCGGCAGTTACCCGGCGTTATTGCTGGTGACCATACTCGGCGCAACCTCGATGATCTCGCTGGGCCTGATGGTGTCGGCACGGGTCAGCAGTGAAGAATTTGCAGGCGGCCTGCTCAATCTCCTCACCTGGCCGATGATGTTCCTCTCCGGTGTCTGGTTTTCTCTCGATGGTGCACCCCGGTGGATGCAAAACATCGCGGAAATCTTCCCAC
>DASUXE010000288.1:0-2348 GCA_036378075.1 Gammaproteobacteria bacterium | reverse complement strand
CTTATCTGTTTGTTGATTCTGACCGTCCGGTATTTATGATCCCGATACAAAACCAGATTGGAGAATATATTTATCCTTTGATTAATAATTCAATCGGCCAAAGACTGGAAATGTGGCGTGCGGCGTGGTTAATTGCCCGCGATCACATTTTCATGGGCGCTGGTACAGGATCATATATGGCGGAGGTGAAAAAGATAAGTAAAGAGAGGCGGGTATTCCCGGCTATCGTTTCCTATGATCATCCCCATAACGATTATTTGAATTCATTGTCAAGTCAGGGATTTTTAGGAATTGCAGCATATTTAACGGGATTGGTTTACCCTCTTTTCTTGTTCGTCAAGGCTCTGGCTCAGGGTGACAAGTATCGAAGAGCTGCGGGGTACGCGGGCATCATCATGGTTTTGGGATTGCTGGTGTTCGGGATGACCGAGACCATGTTTACTCATTCGATCGTTATGAGTTGGTACGTGACATTCACCGCCATGTTGATGGCGATTATTTTCAGGCAAAAAGATACAGAGACGCATGATGTCGGAAGTTGATGAGAAAAATATGCAGGAATTTGATTCGCAGAAAATAGTGCGCATTGCCGAGATGACGTGGGCCGGCATGGATTGTGCCGCTGGTGGTATTTCGGAGGCGTCGTCGAAGTATTACTGCCTGTGCATGCTGCCATATCCCAGCGGACGTTTGCACATGGGGCACGTGCGCAATTACACCATCGGCGATGTGATTACCCGCTATCAGCGCATGAATGGACGTCAGGTATTGCAGCCGATGGGCTGGGACGCATTTGGCCTGCCGGCTGAAAACGCCGCCATCAAGAATGGCGTGCCGCCTGCCAGCTGGACCTACGACAACATTGACTACATGCGTCGCCAGCTCAAGTCGCTGGGTTTTGCGATTGACTGGTCACGCGAGGTCGCGACCTGCGATCCCCGGTATTACAAATGGAACCAGTGGTTGTTCCTGCGTATGCTGGAAAAGGGGATCGCCTATCAGAAGACCGGAACCGTGAACTGGGATCCCGTCGATCAGACTGTACTCGCGAACGAACAGGTCATCGATGGCCGTGGCTGGCGCACCGGCGCGCTGGTGGAAAAACGCGAAATTCCCATGTACTACCTGGGGATCACGAAATACGCAGATCGCTTGCTCAAGTCGCTGGATGACATGCAGGGCTGGCCGGAGCGGGTCAAGGTGATGCAGGCCAACTGGATTGGCAAGAGCGAAGGCGTCGAAATTCATTTTCCGTACGACAAGGCAAGCATCGGCGGGAATGGTGTGCTCAAGGTGTTCACCACGCGCGCCGATACCCTGCTGGGGGCAACTTACGTCGCTGTCGCCGCGGAGCATCCGTTGGCCGAAGCCGCAGCTACATGCAATCCCGGAATGGCCGCATTCATCGACGAGTGCAAGAAAGGGGGTGTCACGGAAGCCGAATTGGCAACCCAGGAAAAGAAAGGCGTGGACACGGGCATGTTCGTGCGCCACCCGTTGACCGATGAGAAACTCCCGGTCTGGATCGCCAATTATGTGCTCATGGGTTACGGCGAGGGTGCGGTGATGGCGGTACCGGCACACGATCAGCGTGATTTCGAATTCGCCCGCAAACATGCTTTGCCACTCAAGGTGGTCGTGAAACCGCAGGATGGCGAAGCGCCATCGGTGCACAGCATGCAGGAAGCGTTTGTCGAAAGCGGCATCGTCGTGAATTCGGGCCGGTACGATGGCATGACCACGGTACAGGCAATAGATGCGATTGCCGCCGAACTAGGCGCGCGTAACGCTGGCGAAAAGCGCACCGTCTTCCGGTTGCGTGACTGGGGAATCTCGCGACAACGTTACTGGGGTTGTCCGATCCCGATCATTCACTGCCCGGAGTGCGGCGACTTGCCGGTCCCGGACCAGGATCTGCCGGTCGTGTTGCCGGAGGATCTGGCGCCGGATGGCAGCGGGAATCCGCTTGCCAGATGCGAAGCCTTCGTGAATTGCACTTGCCCGAAATGCGGCAAGCCTGCAAAGCGCGAAACCGACACCATGGACACTTTCGTCGATTCGTCCTGGTATTACATGCGCTATGCCTGTTCGGACAACGATCAGGCCATGGTGGATGAGCGCGCCAATCAGTGGTTGCCCGTCGATCAGTATATCGGCGGCATTGAACACGCGATTCTGCACTTGCTGTACTCGCGGTTCTGGACCCGGGTCATGCATGACATGGGGCTGGTGAATTTCGAAGAACCGTTTACCAATCTGCTGACCCAGGGCATGGTGCTCAACCATATCTATTTCAGGAAAGGCACCGCAGGTGGCATCACCTATTACAGTCCCGATGACGTGACACC
>DASUXE010000287.1:0-2539 GCA_036378075.1 Gammaproteobacteria bacterium | reverse complement strand
GGTGCGGCATAGGGGCGTATTTGTTAAAGCAGGAAGTCAGCGCTGATATCCCGGTTACGGTGCGTGAACGCGGGCCACATAATGCAACTTTTGGATTCATCGGGGCAATCGGGAAGCCCCGGTGCGGCCGTGCCGAAGGCCCAGGGGGTGGTTTGTCGTGAACATTTAACAGCCGAGTCGAGCCGTTTTGACCTGCGTCAATGACTTCGGAAGCCGTCCGTTGTTTACTGATGCAACTGAATATTCTCAATTAAAGGACAGGCAAACATGGACACCGTCAAAGAAGCCCCCGGTTCTACCGCGGACATCGAAAAGCTGAAAGCCGAACTCCGGCATCTGCGCGCCGACATCGGCGAACTCACCGACAGCCTCAAATCGCTGATCGCCGACAAGGCAAAACAGGGCCAGGCGAAAGCCAAAGAAGCAGTTGATCTGACCGGCGAAAAGATCGGCGAACATCCATTTGCCAGTCTGCTGATTGCCCTCGGCGCGGGCTTTCTGGTCGGCTTTCTGATCGAGCGGAACCATCGTTCATGAACCGCGCATCCATCGGGCTGGCAATAGTTGGCAGCCTCGTGTTTTTGATGCTGACGTTCGCCGGGGTGTTTTTTGTCGCCGGTGCGGTGTTTTTTGCGCTGGCCGCGTACCTGAGTCCCTGGCTGGCCGCCTTGCTAACCGCGGGTGTATTGCTCCTGCCGTTACTGGTGAGTGTGTCGTGGCTGGGGTGGAGCGCGTATCAACGGCGGCTGCGAAAGCGCCGCCGGTTTGAATCTGTGAAAACGGCAATTGCCGCCAGCGCCGTGAACGATCCATATGGATTCGTGTGTACCGCGTTCCTGACCGGCATGACGCTTTCCCGAACGCCGGTCACGGCAGAACGGGTTGCCGAATTCGTGGCGGCAGTACGCAAGACCTGATAACAAACGCTCTTTTGCCAACCCATTCCACCGTAAGCCATAGATTCCTCTGCCATATTGACGGGGTCGACGAGCCCGCCGGATACTAACCGGCGTCCGGATCGAAGGGACGATCCGTCAACGGGGAGGACTCCAGATGCGAAAGATTCTGACGCGCGCCAGCGCGCTCTGTTTGTTTGTGTGTGTCACGGCGTATGCAAAATATCCGGCGCCACCGCAACAGTATTCACTGGTAAATGTCAGCAGCGGTCAGACCCAGCATATCTATCGCGACGGCAACAGGGCGCTGATTGATCTGTATATGCCGAAGGGGCCAAATCAGCCGGTGGCGATTCATACCCGAACGATTGTAGATGTGGCCTCGAAAACCAACCTGACCTGGGATCTGCTTGATTCAAAGGTGCCATGTGATTCGCCGGGGCAGGGCGATTGGGGCGATCCGTTCGGTTACTGGGATCAGTCTGTACAAGGCATGCCCGGCAAGCTGAAACAGACCGGCAAAGATACCGTGAACGGAATGAAAACCACGGTATTCGAAATCAGTTCGCCGGAAGGAACGGCGAAGTTGTGGCGCGAAGACAAATACGGTTTGTTGGTCAAGAACACTGTGACTCCCAAGGGTGGAGCGCAGATGGAAATGTTCGAGATCAGGGATTTCAAGATCGGCAAACCCAGCGCTTCGGTATTCGTGGTGCCAGCGCGCTGCAAGTGGAAAAAATAGTGGCTTTACGGGATCGCGGTTCTGTTTGCTGACTAGCGCGATAGAACCGCGATCCCGGTCAACCGATTGATTACTTGGGCCATAGACACGCGAAGATCGCGCCCGTGATCAAACCGTAGATGATGCCGTCGACGACGGCCTTGCTGACGTTTTTCCAGGGTTCGCCCATCCAGATGCCCTGCGGCAATGTGCCGAGCGCGTAAGCCATGATGCCTGCGGTGCCGGTGAGCTGCAGCACGTGCAGGGCATCGGTGCCACTGGCCAGACTGATCGCGCCGACATAGGCGCAGAAGTAGGAAACCAGCAGGCAGAATACGAACCACTGCAGCAGACTTGTACCCATGTTGACCATGCCGTTGGCGCGCAGCGTCACCAGTCCTACAGGCCCCTCCTGGAATTTTGCCTGCGTCTCGGGTTTTTTCATGTCCTCCATTTTGCAGGTCGGCAGCATGTACATGCCGGGGCCGGGATTGCCCTTGCGAATCGCGGCACGCACTTCATCCTCGTTGGAAAAACTCTGATAGTCCGGCATGTGCCAGAACTTGAGGATCATGTGCAGGATACTGCTAGCGATAAAAACGCCGACAGCGGAAAGCAGAATCGGAAGCCAGAGGTGCATTATCGAGATCATGATGGACTCCCTGTAATTTTTTGGCCTCGGGCGAGGCTCGGGAATTCTACCCCGCCTCGGCCGGGACCGAGATATAGTGTGCGGTGGCAAGTTGCGATATTTCATAAGCTGAACAGGGGAGGCGGATATGTCGCTGAAAATCGTGGTGTTTTACGGCTCGGTGCGTTCGGCCCGGCAGGGAATTAAGGCAGCCCGCTTCGTGGTGAGCCAGTGCCAAGCTCGCGGACACGAGGTCAGACTGATTGATCCGCTCGAATATCCGTTGCCCCT
>DASUXE010000286.1:0-5324 GCA_036378075.1 Gammaproteobacteria bacterium | reverse complement strand
TTGGCGACGAGCAGGACGTAGTGAACCTTTCTCTGCAAGTGGTGAGGATACTCGGGCAACAGAACGTAAACATATCCACTGCGGGCATGCACGCCGGCGATATTCTGATCAGCCCCGATCTCGGCGACATTACGTCCACAGACTTCAACCGCATGGGTGCCGCGATCCGGATTGGCGAGCAGGAAGCGCTGAAGGTATTGACCCCGTTGAAGTCGCTGCAACTCACACCGGAGGCTTATGCGCAGTACAAGACAACGCATGAATACGTGCCACCGGTGGTCAAGCACGTTGACTTCATCGAGATCAAGGGGAACGAGCATATCTCCACCATGCTGATTCGCAGCCATCTCGTCAGCAAACCCGGAGACGTCTGGAACGTACAGAACATCGATCAGGACCTCAAGAATCTCTATCATCTCGGTTATTTCAGCTATGTGCACATCTCGATCGAACAACAGGACGGCAAAACCGGACTTGTGATCAAGGTGGTCGAAAAGCCCTGGAAGCCGAATTACTTCAAGTTCGGTATCGGAATTGCCGACGATCTGGAAGGCAGCAGTCAATATGACTTGCGGTTTGGCTGGACCCGGACCGAATTGGACCGACTGGGCGGAGAATGGCGCAACGAGCTCGAAATCGGCAAGCTGCGCCGGATTTACAGCGAGTTGTATCAGCCGGTTACCTATTCCGATTCCATGTTCGTCGCACCTCAGGCCGAGTATTCAAATAACACGTTCGATCTGTTTGCCGGGGAAAACCGGGTCGCCGAATACAGCGCGCAAATGACCCGCGGTGGCCTCGATTTTGGCAGCGAATTGAGTAACGCGGCAGAAATAAGACTCGGTCTCAGTTATGCGCACGTCATCACGCAGCCACGTATCGGCGACAGATCCCTGGCCATTTACCGCAACAGCATAGGTGGTGCCCGATTGCGATTTGGCCTGGATACGCTGGAAGGCGATCCGGGATTTCCGATGTCCGGTTCGTACGTTAAGTTTTCCGGCTTCGCTGCACGCGGCAGCCTGGGCAGCGACATCAACTACAACAAGGTGGATATCTCCGGGTTGCGCGCTTTCGGGAACGGTGAGCATACCGTTATCGTATCCGCTGAGGCGGGTTCGTCGTTGAATTCCGATATTCCCCTCTACGATCAATTCACACTCGGCGGGTTTTTATCCCTCTCCGGCCTGCGTCAGCAGCAGTTGCGCGGACAGAAGCTGCTCGCCGCACGCGCCATCTATCTGAACAGGATGGCGCTTCTGCCCAGCGTCCTGGGCAATGGACTTTACATCGGCGCAAGTCTGGAAGCCGGTAACATCTGGGACAATACTGCCAGGATCAGCCCTGCGCAGCTGAGATACGGCACTGCACTGTTTCTGGGTGCGGACACCGCATTGGGCCCGTTGTATCTGGGCGCCGGCTTTTCGCAAGGCGGCAACCAGTCGCTGTATCTGTATCTGGGCCTGCCTTTCAATTGAGCTTGTGGAGTCATATGAACATGCAATCTCTGCGCATATTTACCACCGGCGGCACCATAGACAAGATCTATTTCGACGCCAAGAGCGAATATGAAGTGGGTGAACCGCAGATCGGCGATATTCTGCGCGAGACTGGAGTCGGATTCCCGTTCGAGATCACGTCCCTGATGCGCAAGGACAGCCTCGACATGACTGACGCGGACCGTGGCACTATTCGCACGGCTGTCGAGGGTTGTGCGGAGCATCGCATCCTTATTACGCATGGTACGGACACCATGACCGATACCGCGGCTGCGTTGCAGCACATCGCCGGCAAGACCATCGTGCTGACCGGCGCGCTTAATCCGGCACGGTTCCGCGGCAGCGATGCGATCTTCAATATCGGCGGGGCAGTCGTAGCAGCGCAGAGCATGCCGCCCGGCATTTATATTGTCATGAACGGCCGCGTATTCGACGCCTTGAAAGTTCGCAAGAACCGCGACAAGAACCGGTTCGAGGATAAATAGACAAATTCAGTAAATCCCGGATCGATAAAAGACGCCGCGCAATGCGCGGCGTCTTTGTTTTACCCGCTTGCAGGCCAGATCAGCCCAGATCGAATTTGATACCTTGTGCCAGCGGCAACTGATCCGACCAGTTGATGGTGTTGGTCTGGCGCCGCATGTAGGCCTTCCATGAATCGGAGCCGGATTCACGGCCGCCGCCGGTGTCTTTCTCACCGCCAAATGCGCCGCCGATTTCGGCGCCGGAGGTGCCGATATTGACGTTGGCAATGCCGCAGTCGCTGCCGGTCACCGACAGGAAGTACTCGGCATTTTTCAGGTTGGTGGTGAAAATGGCGGAGGATAGACCCTGCGGGACCGCATTCTGGATTTCGATGGCCTGATCCAGCGTCCGGTAGGTCATGACATACAGGATCGGTGCAAAGGTTTCAGTGCAGACGATCGCCTGCTGCTCGGCCATGCGGATGATGGTCGGCTGCACAAAGAAACCAGGGCGGTCGATGACTTTGCCACCGCATACGATCTGACCGCCGGCCTTCTTGGCTGCGGCAACGGCTGATTTGAAACGTTTGACGGCATCCTCGCTGCAGAGCGGTCCCATCAAGGTGTCCTTGTTCAGCGGATCACCGATGCTGACCTGCTGATAGGCGTGTGCAAGTCTGTCAACCAGATCATCCGCGATACTTTCGTGCACGATCAGGCGACGCGTGGTGGTGCAACGTTGTCCTGCAGTCCCGACCGCGCCGAATACCACGGCGGGGATAACCAGTTTCAGATCCGCGCTCTCATCCACGATGATGGCGTTGTTGCCGCCCAGTTCCAGCAATGAACGGCCCATGCGTGCGGCCACCATTTCGCCAACCTTGGCGCCAATCGCCGAGGAACCGGTAAAGGAAATCAGCGCCACGCGCGGATCCTTGCAGAATTTTTCGGCGAGCTTGGTGCCCTTGTCGACGAACATCGAGAAGATCGCCGGATAGCCATGTTTCTTGAGGACCTTGTTGCAGATGTTCTGTACCGCAACAGCACACAGCGGCGTGCGCGGCGACGGCTTCCACACCGTGGCGTTGCCACAGATGGCGGACAGGAACGCATTCCATGACCACACCGCAACCGGAAAATTGAATGCAGAGATCACGCCTACCACGCCGTAGGGATGCCATTGCTCGTACATGCGGTGACGTGGACGTTCCGAATGCATGGTGTTGCCATACAGCATGCGCGACTGACCCACTGCAAAATCGGCGATGTCGATCATTTCCTGTACTTCGCCGTCGCCTTCGGCCTTGATCTTGCCCATTTCCATTGCCACCAGACTGCCGAGCGCGTCCTTGTGCTTGCGCAAGGCCTCCGCCATCAAACGCACAGCTTCGCCCCGTTTCGGCGCCGGCACTTCGCGCCAGTCCCTGAAGGCCTGCTGCGCATCCGTGATGACCTGTTCGTAATCCGCGTCAGTGGCGCACAGGACCTTGGCGATCACCTTGCCGTTGGCCGGGTTGATGGATTCCAGCACCTCGGCGCCACGCGCTTTGCGCCAGCCACCAGTGGCCGTCCACACGCCGGAATTGGTTTTTTCCAGCCCCAGCGAGGTCAGAATTGCGTTTACATCGGTCATCGCCATTAGCTTGCTCCCAAGAATGAAATTCGTTCAGATCGCAGTTTCAGCTGCGAAGCGGTCTTTGAATGCGGGCACCGGATATGGATGCATGGACATTAAGCCGTGCTGTCAGTCCCGGTCGGCATATATCCGGTTTATCGCAGGAACGGGTTGCGCCAAATATTCCCCACCGCCAAAGTTAAAATTGGGTTTGTGGCCCGGAAAAACAAGCATTTTGCCATAAACAGCGACTTCGCCGCACCTCGCGCTTCCCCGTACCCGGCGGCCCGTGTAGCATTGTCGGCACAAATGGACCACAAACTTACCCATCACTGGACCCCGGACAGCTGGCAGTCACGGATTGCCGGCCAACAGCCGTTGTATGCCGACGGTACGGCAGTCGAACGCGTGCTTGCGGAAATCCAGCGCCTACCGCCACTGGTGACGTGGGGAGAAGTGGACAAATTGCGCCGGCAACTGGCCGAAGCCGGGCGCGGCGAACGCTTTCTGCTGCAGGGCGGTGATTGTGCCGAGAACTTCGACGACTGCACCGCCGACCCCATCGCCAACAAACTGAAAATCCTCTTGCAGATGAGCCTGGTGCTGGTGCACGGACTCAAGAAGCGCGTTATCCGGGTCGGCCGCATTGCCGGGCAATATGCCAAGCCGCGTTCTGCAGACACGGAAACCCGCGATGGTCTGACACTGCCGAGTTATCGCGGTGATCTCATCAACCGCACCGGTTTCAGCATCGCCGAACGCACGCCCAACCCGGACCTGATGTTGCGTGGCTACGAACATGCCGCGCTCACGCTCAATTACGTACGCGCGATGGTCGACGGCGGATTCGCCGACCTGCATCACCCGGAATACTGGGATCTGGATTTCGTGCGCAACTCACCGCTGGAAGCCGAATACCGGCGCATCGTGCAGTCCATTGTCGACTCGCTCACGTTCATGGAAACCATCTCGGGACAGACCCTGACCGAGAGTGGGCGAATTGATTTTTTCACCAGCCATGAAGGACTGCACCTGCTCTATGAGCAGGCGCAGACGCAGTTTGTCGCCGAAGCCGGGCGCTGGTACAACTTGGCAACACACTATCCGTGGATTGGGATGCGCACTGCCGATGTGAATGGCGCGCATGTCGAATATTTCCGCGGCATCGCCAATCCGGTCGCGGTGAAAGTCGG
This sequence comes from Gammaproteobacteria bacterium, assembly GCA_036378075.1. Taxonomy (GTDB): domain Bacteria; phylum Pseudomonadota; class Gammaproteobacteria; order Natronospirales; family REEB76; genus DASSKW01. Next base: position 553 of record DASUXE010000286.1, on the reverse strand, counting down.
CGCGGGCATGAATCCGGAACAACTCCTGCATCTGTGCGACGTGCTGAATCCGGAAAATGAACTGGGGCGGCTCACGCTGATACACCGTTTCGGCGCCGGACACATCAATGCAAAGCTGCCGCCACTGGTCGAGGCGGTGCGCCAGGCCGGAAAGCAGGTGTTGTGGATATGCGACCCGATGCACGGCAATACCGAAACCACCGCCAGCGGCATCAAGACCCGGCGCTTTGAAAACATCCTGGAAGAACTGGAAGCGGCTTTCGCACTGCACGAACGGCTCGGCAGCATTCTGGGCGGCGTGCATTTCGAGTTGACCGGCGACGACGTGACCGAATGCACCGGCGGTGCGCGCGGTCTGACCGATACCGATCTGGAACGCGCCTACAAATCTCAGGTTGATCCGCGTCTCAACTACGAGCAGGCGCTCGAGATGGCGATGCGGATCGTGGCCAGAAAAGCACGCAAATAAACCCCGTTGCCGGACGGTCTATTCGGTAATTTCCCGCCATTCTCCCGGTCCCAGACCGTTCAGCGTCCAGTCCCCGATCCGCCA